>NZ_CBFIHX010000111.1:0-11219 GCF_965662505.1 Pseudomaricurvus sp.
TGACAGGAAGTCATTACCACTGCGCCAGGGCATGTTCGCCCGGTTGGGGCCGGACACTCTTTTATGCCGCTGGTGCCGACGGACGATACCATTGTGTCCCTCAGTCGCATGAGTGGTGTGGTGTCTCACGATGCGGAGTTGCAGCAGGCGGTTATCCGCGGCGGCACTCGTCTGGGGGATATCGGTGCCCCGCTGGCGGAACGCGGTCAGGCGCTGATCAATATGCCTGACATTGATGAACAGAGTCTGGCGGGTGCGTTGGGTACGGCTACCCACGGCACAGGAGCTTCCCTCGGTTGCATGTCCAGTTTTGTTGAGGGCGTGCAGTTGGTGACGGCTTCCGGCGATGTGCTGGAATGCGATCGCCAGAATAATCCGGATTTGTTTCAGGCGGCACGAGTCAATCTGGGCGCTTTAGGGGTTGTTACCGAGGTTCGGCTGCAAAATCTGGAGCTGTATTCCCTCAAGCGTGAAACCACCTGGATGCCCATTGAGGAAATCCTCGAGACCGCCGAAAGCGTTGCCGATCAAAATCGAAATTTTGAATTTTATTACATTCCGTTTTCCGGCATGGGGTTTCAGGACATTCATAATCTGACCAGTGAACCGCCATCGAGCACTGAGTTGATGGATCAGAATGACGGTGCCGAGACGTTGATGCAGCTGCGCGATTGGCTCAGTTGGTCGCCAAAAGTGCGTGAGCTGGTTTTGGGAAGCTATCTGAAAACGGTGGCAAAGGAGGTGACCGTGGCGCCTTCCTGGCAAACCTACACCAAAGAGCGCAATGTCCGCTTCAATGAAATGGAATACCATCTGCCGCGGGAGAATGCTTTGCAGGCCTTCCGAGAAATCAAAGCGGTGGTCGAGAAAAGCTTTCCCGAAGTGTTTTTTCCCTTCGAGGTGCGCTTTATTAAAAGCGACGATATTTGGCTGAGTCCTTTTTACGGGCGCGAAACCTGTTCGATTGCGGTTCATCGTTTTTTCAATGAAGACTTTCAGCCGATGTTTAAAGCGGTGGAGCCGATCATGAAGAAGTATCACGGCCGCCCGCACTGGGGAAAACTCAATACCATGACCGAATCTGAATTTGCCGGCCACTATCCGCGCTGGAATGATTTCAAAGCGATTCGCCAGGAGTTGGACCCCGCTGGCAAGTTTCTGAACCCCTACCTGAAAAACATTTTTAATCTTGCCGCTGGTTAATACCTGGCGCCATTAATATCGGAGAGTGGTGGCATGGCTGAAGCTAAAAAGACAAGTCGTCGCAAGCTGCTGTTGGGCGGTGCCATGTTGGGGGCTGTGGGTGCCGCAGGTGTCCTGAGACCTTCCGATCGAGGGCGTGATCATCAACCCTACTTTCAGCAGCTCAGTGATGCCCTGACGCAATCCCGACAGGCGACGCCGGCTATGGTGATTGACTTGCCGAAGCTAAAACAGAATGCGGCGGTGCTGAAAAATCATATCGGCAATCGATTTCACTATCGCATTGTTGCCAAATCGCTGCCTTCAATCCCGTTGCTGCAAACCGTGATGGCTGAAGTAGAGAGCAATCGTTTGATGCTGTTTCATGAGCCATTTCTGAGCGAAGTGGCCGTCCGGATTCCCGATGCCGATGTGTTGATGGGCAAGCCGATGCCGGTGATTGCGGCGGAAACTTTTTACAGAAATTTCGACGGCACATCCGGTTTTCGCCCTGACCAGCAGTTGCAGTGGTTGATTGATTCTCCAAGGCGCATGGAGCAGTACCGGCAGCTGGCTCATCAGCAAGGTGTCAGCATGCGCATCAGCGTTGAGCTGGATGTGGGCTTGCATCGCGGTGGAGTCAGTCGTGACGAAGATCTGGAGGCAATACTGTCCATGATTGAAGCCGATCCGGCGTTGGAGCTGGGTGGCTTCATGGGGTACGAGCCGCACGTCGCTAAAGTGCCGGGAGATAAACTGAAGCTGCGCGATACGGCAATGGATCGCTATCAGCACTTTATCCGTGTGGCTGAAACAGCCTTGGGGCGCTCAGTTCAGAATTTGGTGTTAAATGCTGCGGGCAGTCCGACTTATCAGTATTACTGCGGTCGGTTGGATGACCGAACGGATTTTCCGCACAATGAATTGTCGGCGGGTTCCTGTCTGGTCAAAGGAACGGACTTTGATTTAGACAGTCTTGCGGATCATCGCCCCGCCTGTCATATCGCAGCGCCGGTATTGAAAGCGGTGGGAAAAACCGAGATATCCGGTGTGGGGCCACTGACGGACTTAATGACGTTGTGGAATCCAAATCGGGAGCAGGCGTTTTATACCTACGGGGGTTACTGGAAGGCAAAACCGGAGTCGCCGCAGGGATTGAGTACCAATCCGGTATGGGGAAATTCCACCAATCAGGAAATGTACAACGCTTCTGCCAGTGTGCATTTGCAGCCGGATGACTGGATTTTTCTGCGTCCGACGCAAAGTGAATTTGTGTTTCTGCAGTTTGGGGATTTGGTGGTGTACGACAATGGTAGGGTGGTGGATTTTTGGCCGGTGTTGGATCAGGGGAGTCGAGTTTGAGCGGGTGATCGAAAACTGTTCTGAGGACATAAAAAAACGGCCAATCGATGGCCGTTTTTTTGTAGTGCTACTCTTCCCGAATCATTCGGGCGAATTAAGCGCGCGGTGGACGTGGGCTACCGCGATGACCGCCGGGCTTCTTGCCGCCACGAGGTGGTCCCTTTTTGAAAGGACGCTTGCCTGGTCCGCGAGAATCATCATCTTCAATTTTGCCGTCAAAACGAGTCAAATTGATCTGCTGGCCGCGAACACGTACTTTCTTCAGGCTCTGAAGCAGTTCGTCTGGCATGCCTTTGGGCAGATCCACATAGGTATGGCTGTCGCGAATCTTGATGTGGCCGATGTAGTTGCTGTCGATATCGGCTTCGTTGGCAATAGCGCCAACCACGTCGCCGGGCTTAACGTGATAGTTGTGGCCCACTTCCAGACGGAAGGTTTCCAGATCGGCGTCGTTGGTGCGTTCGCGACGTTTGCGGTCAGGACGCTCGCGGCGCTCGCCACGATCATCGCGTTCGCGACGTACGGGCTTGTCTTCCACAATGTCTTTCGGTTGCAGCAGAGGTTTTTCCTGCTGAGCCAGATACGCCAGAGCGGCAGCGATATCCAGCGGTTCAGCCTGAGTTTCTTCGCTGTAGTTCATGATCACTTCGCGGAAAAACGACAGATCCTGTTCTTCAACGGCAGCTGAAATTTGCTGTTTGAACTGGGTGATGCGCTTGTCGGCCACTTGAGCCTTGCTCGGCAATTGCAGTTCGGTGATCGGTGAGTTGGTGGTGCGCTCAATGGTGTAGAGCATGCGTTTTTCACGCGGCGCCACAAACAGAATCGCTTTACCGGTACGGCCAGCACGACCGGTACGGCCAATACGGTGGACGTAAGCTTCGGCATCGTAAGGGATGTCGTAGTTAATCACGTGGCTGACACGGGAGACGTCAATACCGCGAGCGGCAACGTCGGTGGCGATGATGATGTCCAGCTTGCCGTTTTTCAAACGTTCAATGGCGCGCTCACGCAGTTGCTGGCTCATGTCGCCGTTCAGGGCGGCGGCGGAGTAGCCGCGCGCTTCCAGTTTTTCGGCCAGTTCGGCGGTGGCGTTTTTGGTGCGCACAAACATGATGATAGCGTCGAACTCTTCCACTTCCAGAATTCGGGTCAGGGCGTCCAGCTTGTTGACGCCACGAACCAGCCAGTACAGCTGCTCGATACGCTCGACGGTTTGTGTCTGTGCCGCAATTTTGATGACTTCCGGATTGGTCAGATAAGTATCAGCGACCTTGCGGATTTCCTTCGGCATGGTGGCCGAGAACAGGGCAACCTGACGCTCCTGTGGGGTCTGATCCAGAATCCAGGTGACGTCGTCGATAAAGCCCATACGCAGCATTTCGTCGGCTTCGTCCAGTACGACGCTTTTCAGGTTGTCCAGCTTCAGGGTGCCGCGACGCAGGTGATCCATAACGCGGCCGGGTGTACCCACAACCACTTGAGCGCCACGCTGCAGGCCACGAATCTGGCCGCGGTAGTCGGAACCGCCGTAGATGGGCAGTACGTGAAAGCCTTTTATCTTGGAGGCGTAGCTTTGGAAGGCTTCGGCCACCTGAATCGCCAGCTCACGGGTGGGTGCCAGCACCAGCACCTGAGTCTTGCTTACTTTCGGATCGATGCGGGTCAGCAGTGGCAGGGCAAAAGCGGCGGTTTTACCGGTGCCGGTTTGCGCCATACCCAGAATATCCTTGCCTTCGAGAAGGTGTGGGATGGCCTGGGCCTGAATGGGCGAGGGAGTTTCGTAGCCGACGGCTTCGACAGCTTTCAATACAGATTCCGCCAAGCCGAGATCGGCAAAGCGTACGGAGTCATTAGACATGGGTAGACCTTAGGTTAGAGGGGGGCAGTGACTGTTAGCCTTATTAAATCGCCGTGGCATTTCTGCCATAGCAATCTGGGAGTCTCTGCGCTGGCTTGTCTGTATGACAAGGACAGTGCATCTCCCCTCATTCCATAGTCGTGGGCTTCTTTTAGACAAAAGAGGCTCTATAAAAAGAGCTGTGGGTTTGTGTCCATCCGCCAAGGATGTCACGAACGGCCCAGAGTAAGGCGCTTAGCCAATGATCCCGATTACAAGAGGGCGCGAATTATACGCAGGTTGCCAGAAAATTGGCAGTGTTATTTGGATGGATCTTTGAAATGGTTGCTAAGCTGTTGATTTCACGGACTATCGTTTGCTGAGCAGCCGATCCAGAGTGTTGGCAAAAGCCTGTCGATCCTGCTGGTTGTAGGCCTTGGGGCCATCGGTGACCTGCCCGGACGAGCGCATCTCTTCCATAAAGTCGCGCATGGCCAGCCGCTGCTTAATGTTTTCGCGAGTGTACTTTTCACCTCTGGGATTGATGGCCAAAGCGCCTTTCTCGACGACTTCGGCGGCCAGCGGGATGTCGGCAGTGATCACGATGTCGCCATCCTGGCACTGCTGCACGATGTAATTGTCCGCCACGTCAAAGCCGCTGGCCACTTGTACGGTTTTCAGGTGAGGTGAGTTGGGCACGCTGAGCCCCTGGTTGGCCACCAGTGTCGTCAGGATTTGAGCCCTTTGGGCGGCGCGAAACAGGATTTCCTTCACCGGTTTGGGGGTTGCGTCGGCGTCGACCCAGATCTTCATGTGCACGTCTCGGATAGTTGTGGGGCGCCTATGATAAGGCCTTGGGGCGTATCTGACATCTGCTGAGGCCCTTGATTTGTTCTGATTGAGGGCTTGAATGGTGGAGACGCATGTCGGATCGGCTACAAAATGCACAAATCCTTGCATTCCCCCATTCCCGACCATAGAATACGCGACCCTAATTATGGCTGAGGGATCTGTTTCAGAGATTTGGAGCGGATCATAAAGACTTCAGTCCTCCTTGCCTTACTGATCTTTGATCGGGAGGCTTTAACCCGTAAGGAGCTAAAATGCGTCATTACGAAATTGTGTTCCTGGTTCACCCGGATCAGAGCGAGCAAGTAGCAGGCATGATCGAGCGTTACTCTGCATCTATTAACGATGCTGGTGGTGCTGTTCACCGTCTGGAAGACTGGGGTCGCCGTCAACTGGCTTACCCAATCAACAAAATCCACAAAGCTCACTACATTCTGATGAATGTTGAGTGTACCGACGAAGTACTGGAAGAGTTGACTACTAACTTCCGTTACAACGATGCTGTTCTGCGTAACCTGGTGGTTCGCATGGACGAGGCTGTAACTGAAGAGTCTCCCATCATGAAAGCGGAAAAAGAGAGTCGTGAGCGCAAGGCGAGCCGTCAGGATCGTCAAGAGCGTCGCGAAGAGACTGCCGGTGAGTCTTCTTCTAAGAAAGAAGAAAGCTCTGAAGAAGAATCTACCGCTGATAAAGCTGGCGAAGAGTAAGGAGTTGACCCATGGCACGTTTTTTCCGTCGTCGTAAGTTCTGTCGTTTCACCGCCGAAGGCGTGAAGCAGATCGATTATAAAGACCTGGACACTCTGAAAGCATACGTTTCAGAGACCGGTAAAATTGTACCTAGTCGTATCACAGGTACTAAAGCCAAGTATCAGCGTCAGCTGGCTACCGCTGTTAAGCGCGCCCGCTACCTGGCCTTGTTGCCATACACGGATAGCCACGAGTAAGACAGTCAGTACGGGAATCCGGTAATTTTAGAGATCAGTTTATAGTGCGTGCTCTTGCAGAATTTATTATGCGTGGACGTACGCAGGCGTCAGTGGTGGCTCTTATAGGGAGCTGGTTTCCGCTGATCAGTCCGGCTGCGGTAGCTTTGGTGACATTGCGACGCGGTACAGTAGATGGCCTGGCTATTCTGCTGTGGGGCGTATTGCCTGCCGTGGTGGCGTTTGCCATCAGTGATATGGGGCCGCTGATGCCAGTGGTCACAATTGTGGGGATGGTGGTTACGTTGTTGGCCGCCCTGCTGCTGAAAAGCAGTAATGCCTGGCTTCAGGCCCTGATGGGGCTGGTCGCAATCAGTGCGCTGAGTGCGTTGACAATGGGACAGGCAATTCCCGACCCGGTTCACGGGGTAACAGAAGCGTTAGGTGAGGTGTTGGAGCAGATGCAAGCTCAGGCACCGGAAGGCACTGTGATTCAGAAGCCTTCAGAAGTCTTTGTGATTGGCCTGATCGCGTATGTTATGGCAGTTAGCTCTTTCATGAGTTTGCTGCTCGCACGTTGGTGGCAGGCTCTGTTGTATAACCCCGGTGGTTTACAGGCAGAGCTTCATCAATTGCGCCTTAAGCCGGTGGCGACACTGTCATGTGCTGCGGCGGTTTTGTCCTGCTGGTCGCAGGGCGTGGATTATCAGCACTGGGCGGGCCTGTTTGGTTTCCCCTTGTTGGTGGTGGCAGCAACTATTGCTCACAGCGTCGTTAAGACCCGCCAGATGGGCGGACAATGGCTGATTTTGTTTTATATGGTTCTCGTGCTCGCAAGCCCAATTGTATTGATGCTTGCGGTGCTGGATACGTGGATAGACTTTCGTTCGCGCATCGAAGCCAAGTCGGGTCGCCCCCCAAGTCGGGACGATCGCGATTCGGACGATTAAGCGCGATGCGTGAACACTGAATTTAACTTAGAGGATTAACGAAATGAACGTTATTCTGCTCGAAAAAGTGGGTAAGCTTGGCAACATTGGTGACCAGGTTTCTGTGAAGTCAGGCTTTGGCCGTAACTTCCTGATCCCACAGGGTAAAGCAATTCCTGCAACCGCTTCTAATGTTGCAGATTTCGAAGCTCGTCGTGCTGAGCTGGAAGCCGCTGCTGCTGAGAAGAAAGCCGCTGCTGAAGCTCGTGCTGAGAAGCTGGCTGAACTGACCGTAACCATCGCTGCCAATGCTGGCGACGAAGGCAAGCTGTTCGGTTCTCTGGGCGCTCGCGATCTGGCTGCTGCTATCACCGAAGCTGGTGTTGAAGTTGCCAAATCTGAAGTGAAGCTGCCAGAAGGCACTCTGCGTGAAGTTGGCGAGTACGAGATCGACGTACAGGTTCACGCTGAAGTGATCCAGACTGTTAAGCTGAGCGTTGTTGCTGAGTAATTGCAGTCGCTGTAATTGCTGCTGACTGACCACTTAAGGTGGTCAGCTACGCGGTTTGAGCACTTCCGAAGTTTTATTTCTGAATGGCTCAATGATTCGGGCGCTGTCTCGCCCGCTGTCTGTGGATAGCGGTGTCGAGGCGGCGCCCGAGTCGTTTCTGCCTCGCCTGTTTTTCAGCGGGCCGATTTTCTGGCAGACCCCTTGCTAATCTCCCTTGCGCTATGCAAACTAGCCAATTGAGCTTTCTAGTACTTCATTCCTATGACTGATCCGCACGCCTATTCTGCCGATTACCCCTCGGATTCCCCGCCAGATTACGGAGATTCTGATTTTTTCGATGGCTCTGCCCCAACGGCAGCGCAGCGCGACCCTATGCCTCACTCGATTGAGGCGGAACAGGCTGTTCTCGGTGGATTGATGCTCGACAACCAGCGCTTTGATGCGGTGGCCGAGGTTATGTCGGAAGAGGACTTCTATCGCGAAAACCATCGTCATATCTTCCAGATGATGGGCAAGTTGCACGATGCCGGCCAGCCGCTGGATATTATTACGCTGTCGGAAGAGTTAAATCGCCACGATTTGCTGGCGCACGTGGGTGGTCTGCCGTACCTGTCGGAAATGGCGAATCATACGCCCAGTGCCGCCAATATCACGGCCTATGCGCAAATTGTGCGCGAGCGGGCGACCCTGCGGCAGTTGATTCACGCCGCCAATGAAATTAGCCGCTCCAGTCAGAACCCGGCGGGTCTCGATTCGGATGATCTGCTGCAAATGGCCGAGCGGCGCATGGCCGAAATCGCTGAAGATCGACCCAAAGAGGGTGGTTTTCAGGATGTGAATGCACTGCTGAAAACCTCGGTCGAGAAGATTGATCAGCGTTTTCGCTCGGACTCTGCGATTACTGGTTTATCCACCGGGCTGACGGCGCTGGATGAGCGCACCTCGGGTTGGCAGCCGGGTGAGATGATCATTCTGGCTGCGCGTCCTTCTATGGGCAAAACCGCATTGGCGCTGAACTTTGTGGAAGCGGCGCTGATGACTCAGGACCGGCCGTCGCTGGTTTTCAGTATGGAAATGCCGGCGGACTCGCTGGTGATGCGGATGCTGTCCTCATTGGGGCGTATTGATGCGGGTAAGTTGCGCGATGGTTCTCTGACCGAAGAGGATTGGCCGAAATTATCGTCCGCGGTGGCGAAGATGAAAGACAAACCGCTGTTTATCGATGACACCCCCGGGCTTACGCCGCAAGAGGTCAGGGCGCGGGTCAAGCGGGTCACCCGTACTTATCAGGCGGAACTGCAGCAGAAACAGCCGCACCTGTCTCTGGAGGAGCTGGAAGACAAGAGCCGCCCAGCGATGGTAATGCTCGATTATCTGCAGTTGATGCAGGTGGCCGGGCGCAGTGAAGGGCGTACCCAGGAGATCTCTGAAATCTCCCGCTCCCTGAAAGCCTTGGCAAAAGAATACGAGTGCCCGGTGATTGCTCTGTCGCAGCTCAACCGTGGTGTGGAGCAGCGCCCGAACAAGCGCCCGATGAACTCCGACCTGCGGGAATCCGGTGCGATCGAGCAGGATGCGGATGTGATCCTGTTTATCTACCGCGACGAATATTACAACGAGGAAAGCCCCGATAAAGGGGTGGCCGAGTTGATTGTCGGCAAGCAGCGTAACGGTGAAGTGGGTACCAGTAAGGCCGCTTTTGTCGGTAAATTTACCCGCTTTGAAAACCTGGCACCGGAATACTTTAGTCAGGCTGACGACTTCTAGTCTGGCAGATGATTTCTGATTCGCGCCCGAGCTGGCGCGACTGATAACTGGCTGCGCGTTTCATAGCGCGGTCGGCAAACCACCATCGAGAGAGTTGATCCATGCAAATTTTCCATCACATTGCTTCCCTGCGTGACGCCCTGAAGAAAGAGCGCATGGCAGGAAAGCGCATTGGTTTTGTGCCCACCATGGGCAATCTGCACGACGCTCATATCCAGCTGGTTGAGCGGGCCCGGGAAACTAATGACATTGTGGTGTGTTCCATTTTTGTGAATGGTCTGCAATTCGGTCTGAATGAAGATTGGGACAAGTACCCGCGCACGTTTGAGGGTGACTGCAAGCGCCTGCGAGAGGCCAGTTGCGATTACCTGTTTCATCCGGATGATCTGGAGATGTATCCCAATGGCATGGATACACAGACGCGGGTCATTTGTCCCACCATGACGGATGTGCTTTGCGGTGCCAGTCGGCCGGGCCACTTTGAGGGTGTCACTACGGTAGTGACCAAGCTGTTCAATATCGTGCAGCCCGATGAGGCGGTGTTTGGTCTGAAGGATTATCAGCAGTTGGCGGTTATTCGGCGCATGGTCGAAGACTTGTGTATGCCGGTGCAGGTCACCGCAGGTGAGATTCACCGCGAGGCAGATGGGCTGGCCATGAGTTCGCGCAATGGGTTTATCACCGATGAAGAGCGTCCGCGAGTCAGTCAGCTCAATAAGAGTCTTAACTGGGTGGCGGATGAGATTCGCTCCGGTCGTCGCGACTTCGAGGTGCTGGAGGGTGAGGCCAAGCAGCAGATCGAGGCAGCGGGTTTCCGGGTGGATTACTTTACGATTTCCGACAGCAAAACTCTGGAGGCGGCTGCGGTGGATGATCCTGAGTTGACGATTCTTGGGGCAATGTTCACCAGTGGCGCACGTCTGATCGACAACGTGTCCATCAGTCTCGAGGCGTCTTGATCTCGGGTTGATCTAATCATGCCTGGGGTGGGGGCTTTCCTGTCCGGGCATGGCTGTCTGTTTATCCTTCCTTTTTGCTCATCCCTCCCTTCTCCCTTCTTCTGTGCTTTTTCTGTTTTCGGGCTACAAAGGCGTTGCTCAAGTCGTGTTTTTTCGTTATTTTGGTTGTGCACAATTTAATTTTGTATCGACACAACGATAACAGGGGTTATGTATGAGTTTTTTAGCAGAGTATTCGGCGCCGGATCTGGCGGGTGAAGAGCATTCGCTGGAGGGTTATGAGGGGAAGGTTGTACTGGTGGTTAATACCGCAAGTAAGTGTGGTTTTACTCCCCAATACAAGGGGTTGGAGGCCTTGTATCAGAAGTATAAGGACAAGGGATTCGAAATTCTGGGGTTCCCATGCAATCAGTTTGGCAAGCAGGAGCCTGGTGATAGTGAAGAGATTGGTGGCTTTTGTGAGCGCAATTTCGGCGTCACATTCCCTCTGTTTGCGAAAGTTGAGGTGAACGGTGACAATGCGCACCCATTGTTTAGTCACCTTAAGCAGCAGGCGCCGGGTGTGTTTGGTACGGAATCGATCAAATGGAACTTTACCAAGTTTCTGGTGGGTCGCGACGGCAAGGTAGTGAAGCGTTTTGCGCCTAAAGATAAGCCTGAGAGTCTTGAGTCTGCTATTGAGGCGCTTTTATAAGTACTGATTTAACCTGCTGATGGATGGCCGCTGGAAGGTGGGCGCCGGCAGGTGTCGTTGCCACTTGCTGTTATGGCTGTCGCTGTTTGTTGTTGGTGGTGTTTTGATGTGGGTTGTCACTTGTCGTCGCGGGAGCGTGAATGAAGTCTATAAGTCTGGAGCATGATTGTGGCCAATGAAGATCTGATTCGTTTGGATGAG
>NZ_CBFIHX010000112.1:0-11138 GCF_965662505.1 Pseudomaricurvus sp.
ACCTGTTCCCGCCTCAACGACACAGACGTGCCCCTCGCTGTCCCGGACATTTTCGTCATCCAGGTGAATACCGCCGAGGGTCTTGGCGATTTCGGCAATCATCAGTTTCTGACCATAGCGAGCTTTGAGCTCCTTGTTGTTCAGAAACTCGGTGTAGGCCGTCTGGATGGTTTTTTTCAGTTCGGGAGTCAGCATATGAGCGTGAAGGTGCCGTTGGCAAAAGGGAGCAGTTTACCGTTTTCCGGCGGCGGGGGATATTGGAAAAAGTGGATGTTGTTTCCGCTCACCCTGAGCCTGTCGAAGGGTGAGCGAGGGGGCAGGCTGCTAGCGCTGTAATATCTTCTCGGCCAAAGCCCGGGTTGAGCTGTCCCAATCGTCCGGTAGTTTTCCACTCTGCAGTGCGTCGGCGATGGTGGTGCCGAGCTGTTTGCCCAGCTCCACGCCCCACTGATCAAACGCGTTGATGTTGAGCAGAACACTCAAAACATAGACCTTGTGCTCATAGAGCGCGATCAGGCTGCCCAGCGAGCGGGGAGTGAGCTGATCGAGGATCAGTGTATTGCTGGGGCGATTACCTGGGATGACCTTGTGAGGCGCCAGCTGATCAGCCTCGGCTTTTGACTTGCCAGCATCTGCCAGCTCCTGCTTGGCTTGTTTCAGGGATTTGCCTTCCAGCATGGCCTGGCTTTGACTGAGGCAGCAGGCGAGCAGCTGTTGATGTTGGCCGCTATAGGGGTGGTTGGGCTTAAGGCTGGTAATAAAGTCCACCGGAATCATCTGGGTGCCTTGATGGAACAGCTGATGAAACGAGTGCTGACCGTTACTTTCTTCCGTGCCCCAGATGGCGATACCGGTAGGGTGATCAACCGATTTGCCATCGAGATTGACGGATTTGCCCAGGCTTTCCATGTCCAGCTGTTGCAGAAAGTCGGGGAAGCGTTGCAGCTGGTGGCAATAGGGCAGGGCGGCCTGACTTTTGGCGCCCCAGCACTGACTGTACCAGAAGGTGATAAAAGCCAGAATCACGGGCATGTTGTGCTTGAAGTCGGCGCTGGCAAAGTGCTCGTCCATGCTGGCGGCGCCATCGAGAAGCTCCTCAAAGGCTTGCCAGCCCACGGCTAAGGCAATCGGCAGACCGATTGCAGACCAGAGCGAATAGCGTCCTCCGACCCAGTCCCACATGGGAAAGATGTTCGCCTCATCGATACCGAATTCAATGGCGCTTGTCAGATTCGTACTGATGGCGACGAAGTGATGTTTTAAATTGTCGATGCAACAGCCGCTGCTGATGATCCACTGGCGCGCGGCTTTGGCGTTTTCCAGCGTTTCCAGGGTGGTGAAAGATTTGGAGGCGACAATAAACAGCGTAGTTTCCGGATTCAGCGTTTTAAGTGTGTGGTGAATTTCGGCACCATCAATGTTGGCTACAAAGTGCACATTGATTTGCGGCAGATGGAAATCTGACAGCGCTTTGCAGACCATTCTGGGGCCCAGATCGGAACCGCCAATGCCGATGTTGACGACGTCGGTGATGGTCTTTCCGGAATGGCCCTGCCATTGGCCTTCGTGGAGCTTGGTGACAAAGGCCGACATCTTGTCTTTGGCTGCACGAATTTCATCCTGCACGGCGGCTTGGGGAAGAGCCGAATCGGGCCGTTGCCGCAGAGCGCTGTGCCAGGCAGGGCGGTTCTCTGTGTTGTTGACGTGTTTCCCTGTGAGCAAGTTTTCAATGGCCTGGCTGAGGTTGCAGTCCTCGGCCAGTGCCAGCAGGTGTTTGATGGTGGTTTCGTTCAGATGATTTTTGGAGTAGTCCAAAAACAGGGATTCAACCTGCAGTGAATAGTGTTCTGCTCTGTGGGGGTCCAGTTGGAACAGCTCGCTCAGATCGCTGTTCCAGGCCTGTTTGTGCGCGAGTAAGGTTTCCCAGTGAGGGAGATGCTGTGACAGGGTGGTGCGAGCGTCAATAGCTTCCATGAAATGACTTTGCCTCAAAAAAAGAAGTTTGTGGGTCAATAATAGCCGCGCAAGCGCCAAGTGTGCAGTGATCAGTTCAAACTTGCGATTGTCTGGCACATATATGATGACTGGCTGAGTGTTGTCCTGTGCGTTGCTGTGAACTCTGTGTGTTGGTCTGCGTCTGGTTTTGACTGTAGTTCAAGAATGTATCGTGAGTTCAAGCAAGTATCGTGCGAGAACAGACACTTTTCTGAGTGGGGCAAGTCTGCGGTCGGAGGCGGAGTTGGAGTAAGGGGGGTGTTGGAGTAAGCAGGGGAGGGCATGTGTGCCCTCAGTTATCAGTGATCCCGTCCCACGGAGAAATCAGCCAGTTGGCTCATGGCTTGTTTGAAGCGGCTTTCGGGCAAGTGAGACAGTTGGGCAATGGCCAGGTCGGCTTGTTGGCGAGCGCTGTCGGCAGTGTACTTGAGTGCGCCGGTGGTGTTGACGATCTCTACGATCTGCTCCAGCTGATCGATGCCGCCTTCGCGGATGGCGGTAGCGATGATTTCAGCCTGTTGAGGGCTGCCTTCACGCATGGCGAAGATCAGTGGCAGTGTGGGTTTGCCTTCTGCCAGATCATCGCCGACGTTCTTGCCGAGGGCTTCGGCGTCACCTTCATAATCCAGGGCGTCGTCCACCAGCTGAAATGCGAGTCCGAGATGGTAGCCGTATAGCTTCAGGGCTGTGCGTTGCTCGTCACTGGCTTCTGACAGCACGGCGCCCACTTCGCAGGCGGCCTCAAAAAGAGCGCCGGTTTTTTTGTAGATCACTTCCAGATAGTTTTCTTCGCTGACGCTGGGGTCTTTGGCGTTTACCAGCTGCTGCACTTCACCTTCGGAGATGGTGTTGGTGGTGTCAGACAGAATCTGCATGATGTCCATATTGCCGATGGCGACCATCATCTGAAACGCACGGGAATAGAGAAAGTCACCCACCAGAACGCTTGGAGCATTGCCCCATTTGGCATTGGCGGTCAGGCGGCCACGGCGCATGTCGGAGATGTCCACGACATCATCGTGTAGCAGGGTGGCGGTGTGGATAAATTCGATAATGGCAGCCAGGTCGAGGTGTCTGGTGTTGCCCTCTTTTTCGGTATAACCCAGGGCGTTGGCTGTCAAAAGCACCAAAAGAGGGCGTAGGCGCTTGCCTCCAGCTTCCACAAGATAGTGGCCAATGTTCTCAACCAGATCAACGTTGGAGTGTAATTGGTCAATGATCAGTTGATTGACGGCGCTGAAATCACCTTCAACAGCTTTATGAAAAGGCAGCATGGGGGGTTAATATCCAGAAAAGAACAATGGGGAAGCGTAGACGGGCATGCTATGGGGGTGGCGGAAAGCTGTCAAGAGAAGGCTTGGGAGTGCGTCAGTCAGAAGTATGAGAGGGGTTCCAATAAATAGGATGAGAAATTGCTCTACGGCGGTCATGATCGGGCTTGCGGCGATTCGTCGTTTGCCGTATGATCTGCGCCCCTGCCGCTTGCTGTCTTTAATTTGGGTGACAAGCTTGACTTTAAGTTGAGGTCAAAGGCGGATTATTGAACTGAGTTAGGTATACGACGCAAGCTCTTCCTGAAAGCGAACCAGGTGTCTGGCGCTGCTTCGTGTCGTCCAATGTCTAATTGGAGCATGTAAATGTACGCAGTATTTAAAAGTGGTGGCAAGCAACACCGCGTAGTGGAAGGCGAAACCCTGAAGCTGGAAAAAATTGAAGTAGCTACTGGTGAATCCATCGACTTCGACGAAGTCCTGATGGTTGCCAATGGTGAAGACATCAAAATCGGAGCTCCGGTTGTTGATGGCGCTAAAGTAACTGCCGAAGTGGTTAGCCACGGTCGCGGCGAGAAGGTGAAAATCATCAAATTCCGTCGTCGTAAGCACTCCATGAAGCGCCAAGGTCACCGTCAGTGGTACACCGAGGTGAAAATCACGGGTATCAAAGGTTAATCGAGTTAATCGTATTTTTATTAACTCAAGCATTCATTGAAGGAGTTTGACTCATGGCTCACAAAAAAGCTGGTGGTAGTACTCGTAACGGTCGCGACTCAGAGAGTAAGCGACTCGGTGTCAAGCGTTTCGGCGGTCAAGTCGTAATCGCTGGTAACATTCTGGTACGTCAGCGCGGAACTAAATTCCACGCTGGTGAGAATGTTGGCATTGGTAAAGATCACACTTTGTTCGCAAAAGCCGATGGCGTTGTGAAGTTTGAAGTGAAAGGCGATAAAAACCGTAAGTTTGTCAGCATCGTTGCCGCGTAAGTCGCAGCAATAATACTGATTAACGGGTTTGGGGGGTTAACCTCCTGCCTTAACAAAAGCCCCGTCATCCATGATGGGGCTTTTGCGTTTTGAAAACCTGAATTTTTAACCCCAAAGCCGAAGCTTGTAGAGATAAAGCTTGTAGAGAAAATCGCTTTGGGGCTCGGTGGCACGAATGCCATCCTATATTGGCTGTATACTGGGTATACCCCTGTCGAGTACCGGAGAAGTCTCATGAAATTTGTTGATGAAGCGCCAATTTATGTGGCCGCAGGCAATGGCGGCAACGGCTGCATGAGCTTCTGGCGGGAAAAGTTCGTGGCCAAAGGTGGTCCCGACGGCGGTGACGGCGGCGATGGCGGTAGTGTCTATCTGGAGGCCGATAGCGAACTGAACACGCTGGTGGATTACCGCTATCAGCCAAAATATCGCGCCGAAAATGGCCAGTCTGGCCGTGGTGCTAATTGTACGGGAGCTAAGGGCTCCGATCTGATCTTGAAGGTGCCTGTGGGTACCACCGTTCTGGATGTGGATACCGAAGAGAAGCTGGGTGACCTGACGGAGGTCGGGCAGCAGCTGATGGTGGCTCGTGGCGGTTTCCACGGTATCGGTAATGCGCGGTTTAAATCGTCTGTGAATAGGGCGCCGCGGCAGACCAAGCCGGGCCAGCCGGGCGAAGAGCGTAATTTAAAACTGGAATTGAAAGTCCTGGCAGACGTGGGATTATTGGGCTTGCCCAATGCGGGCAAAAGCACCTTTATTCGCGCCGTGTCCTCCGCCAAACCCAAGGTAGCGGATTACCCTTTTACCACGTTGGTGCCCAATCTTGGGGTGGTGAAGGTTCAGGCGCACCGCAGCTTTGTGGTAGCGGATATTCCCGGGGTGATTGAAGGCGCTGCGGAAGGTGCCGGGCTGGGGATTCGTTTCCTTAAGCATTTGACTCGCTGCCGTATTTTGCTGCATCTGGTGGACATGTCGCCGTTTGACGGCTCTACTCCAGCAGACAATGCTCAGGCAATTATTGATGAGCTGGGCGAGTTCTCACCGACTCTGGCCAAGCGTGATCGCTGGTTGTTGTTGAATAAAGTGGATCTGTTGCCGCCGGATGAGGCGGAGGCTCGCTGCCAGGAAGTTATTGATCAATTGGGCTGGGAAGGTCCGGTGTTCCGTATTTCTGCAATCAACAAGCAGGGAACGCAGGAGTTGTGCGGTCAGGTGTTGGATTATCTGGAAGAGCGCTGGGATGCTGAAAAGGCGGATCCAGAGTTGGCTGAAGCGGAGTTCGACACGCAAGAGGCCATGCAGGAAGAAGCTCGTGAGCGTATTGAAGAGTTGCGCGAACGCCACCGTGCGCAGCGTCTGGCGTCCAAAGATGATGACGATTTTGATGACGACGACTACGATGTCGATTTTGAGTATGTGCCTTAAGGCCTGAAGGGGCAGGAAACAGTCAGGATGAGTATTCGAAAGCAATTGCCCTCTGTTCAACGCTGGGTGGTCAAGATTGGCAGCGCCCTGCTGACCAATAATGGTCAGGGGTTGGATGCTCCGGCTATCGCCGGCTGGGTTGAGCAGCTGGCTCAGTTGCAAAAATCCGGGGTTGAATTGGTGTTGGTGTCTTCCGGCGCTGTGGCGGCGGGTATGACTCGGTTGGGCTGGACTGAGCGTCCAGACTCGATTCATGAGTTGCAGGCTGCGGCGGCTGTGGGGCAAACCAGCCTGGTGCAGACGTATGAGCAAGAGTTTCAGAAGTACGGGCTGAAAACCGCGCAAGTTCTGCTGGACCACGATGATTTGTCCAATCGTCAGCGCTATCTGAATGCACGCTCCACCTTGCGAGCGTTGACCGGTCTGGGCGTAATTCCGATCGTGAATGAAAACGATACGGTCGTCACCGACGAAATTCGCTTTGGTGATAACGACACGCTAGGGGCTCTGGTGGCCAATCTGGTGGTGGCGGATGTGCTGGTGATACTGACGGATCAGGACGGAATGTATACCGCCGATCCGCGCTCCAATCCAGATGCTGTAATGATCAGCGAGACTGATGCCAGTGATGTTTCTCTGGATGCCAAGGCTGGTGATGGCGGCAAACTGGGGCGTGGTGGCATGATTACCAAGGTGCGTGCGGCTCGTCTGGCGGCGCGTTCTGGAGCTCATACCGTGATTGTTGGTGGGCGCATTGAAAATGTGGTTACCCGTTTGCGTGAGGGTGAGTCTCTGGGAACCTTGTTGACCGCTGATCAGCGTCCGCAGGCGGCTCGCAAGCGCTGGCTGGCTGGTCAGTTGCAAGTAAGAGGGTGTCTGGTGCTGGATGATGGCGCTGTGCGTGTTCTGAAGCAGCAAGGTAAGAGTCTGTTGCCGGTGGGTGTGCGAAGTGCAGAAGGTGACTTCAATCGTGGCGATATGGTGTCTTGCGTGGATGCGGATGGGGTGGAAGTTGCTCGCGGACTGGTCAATTACAGTGTGCAGGAGTCTCGCCGTATCATTGGTCGTCCGAGTGAAGAGATAGAGTCACGCCTGGGCTACGTGGATGAGCCAGAGCTGATCCATCGGGACAATTTAGTCGTTCTGTAGTTTTGTAGTCCTGATGGTCCTGCGGTGCCCCGCTGTTTTCCTTTGTTTTATTCCGTTTAGTTTGAGTTTGCCTCTATGAGTATTTTTAAAGACCACATTGATGCGATGTCCGCTTACAAGCCTCCTTTGGAGGGGCGTGACCCGGAAAAATACACTCTGCTGGATTTTAATGAGCGCACCATCGAGGTGGTTGAGCCGATCCGTCAGGCTTTGCATGCGCTAGTTGATAGTGGTCGCCTGCACATGTATCCCTCTTATGGTGATATTGCGCAGCAGATTGCGGATTATGCCGGGGTCGACGCTGAGCAGGTCATGATCACCAATGGTTCTGATCACGGGATTGATCTGATTATTCGCTCTGCCTGTCAGGCAGGGGATGAAATTATCATCCCGGGGCCGAGTTTTGCCATGTATTCCCAGTGTGCGAAGTTCGAAGGCCTGAATATGGTCGAACCGCAATACACTCGTGAGGGTGGTTATCCGGTGGATGAGGTGATTGCCTCAGTGACGGATAAAACCCGTGTCATCGTGATCTCTAACCCCAACAACCCTTGTGGCACCCTCGTGGCTCCGGATGATATTGTGCGTATTGCTCAGGCGGCTCCGAAAGCGGCGATTCTGGTGGATGAGTGTTATTTCGAGTACAGCAAGGTCACCGTGGCGGATCGCTTGCATGAGAGTCCGAATATTCTGATTACCCGTACTTTCTCCAAAACCTGGGGGCTGCCCTCCATTCGTTTGGGTTATGTGCTGAGCGTGGCGGATAACATCAATGCGCTTCTCAATGTGCGCGGCCCTTATGATGTTAACCAGTTTGCGGTAGTGGCGGTCAGTGAGGGGTTGAAGTCGCCGGAGACCACCTTGGCCTATGTGAATGAGGTGATGGAGGTGTCAAAGCCGCTATTGGAAGCGTTTCTGGAAGAGGCGGGTATTGATTTTTGGCCGAGCGCTGCGAACTATTTGTGGGTTTTCCCGCAGAATCCGGAAGCGCTTGAGCTTGCCTTGCGCAAGGAGATGATGTTGGTGCGTCCCAAGGCGAATGCGCATGGGCAAATGGGGTTGCGCATGACCATTGGTACCGAGGAGCAGACTCGTCGGCTGGTTGAGGTGCTGAGAAAGGCTCTGCAATAGACTTCCTGGTGAAGTCACCAGACACAAAAAAGCCGACTCGAAAGTCGGCTTTTTTGTGTCTGACCCGAAATCGCCCGGCTTAAGCTGCCAGGGCCTTAATTTGGGTGTTCAGACGGCTCTTGTGACGTGCAGCTTTATTCTTGTGAATAATGCCTTTGTCAGCAATGCGATCGAGGACTGGAACAGCTGCAGCGTAAGCTGCTTTTGCTTGCTCTGCGTCACCAGCTTCAATGGCTGCAATTACTTTTTTCAGGTAAGTGCGCGCCATGGAGCGCAGGCTAGCGTTGTGCTTGCGTGCCTTTTCGTTTTGGCGCGCACGTTTTTTTGCTTGGGGTGAATTGGCCACCGTATTGCTCCTGTTAAAATTCGGGTACAAATCAAGGACGCGACATTATGCCTATTTATTGCCCTGTGTCAACAATTCCGAAGCTTAAAGCCCAATAATTCAGGGCGCTAAAGCCCCGGTGATCGAGAGGTTTAAGCGTGTTTTTGGTCCCTTGGCCGGAATTTACTGTCCCGCGGCAATTGAGGTGACTGTGTTGGGCTCAGAGTTGGACTCAGGGTCGGACTCAGCGTCAGCTTCCAGCAGGATTTCGGGCTTGCCTTTGCAGGCTTTCGCCAGGGCATCGCGACGCTTGGCTAAGAGCAGGCCAATGGCTTCGCTGAGGTCTTCGTCAATCTGAACTTCCTGTTCGATCAGGCTGGTGATGTTCGCAGCCAGTTCCAGCATTTTGTCGTGTTCTTCGGCGTCTTTTTTGTTGTCGAACATACTTCCGTCTCTGTCGCATTTCCAAACGGCAATTACAGCCATGGTTCGGGCTCCTGTTGTGTCAATATAACTGTTTTTTTGTACAGTATTCCTGTTGGGGTCAGATGTCAACTGCTCAAATTGTGGTGTCCGTGTGCGGTAATCTGGCTCTGCTAAGAGGCATTGAGTACACTGCCTCTCTTTTATGCATAGATCTGTGTTTTCTTATAAAGCTCCGCATATGGAAACGCATACAAAAACCGGTTTTCAGAATAAGCTGGACACATTAAAGGCAGGGTGAGGCGTTCGTGGCGAAATCAGAGGATGGTCAGAAAGTGGGTTCGGCAGATGTAAAGCCGCCTGCAGGTCTGTTGCGATCCAGCGCGCTGGTGGGGATGATGACCATGCTGTCGCGGTTTTTGGGATTGGCGCGGGATGTGGTCTTTGCCCGTTTTATCGGTGCCGAAGCGGGTGCGGATGCGTTTTTTGTCGCCTTCAAAATCCCCAACTTCCTGCGTCGTCTGTTTGCGGAAGGGGCTTTTGCCCAGGCTTTCGTGCCTGTGTTGTCCGAGTACCGATCCAAGGGTAGCGTGGAGGCGGTTAGAGGGCTGTTGGATCGAGTCGCGGGCTGCCTGGGGCTGACATTGATCATGCTGACGGGGTTGGCGATGCTGGGTGCACCTGTACTGACAGCGGTGTTTGCGCCGGGCTTTCTGGATGATCCGATCCGCTTCCCGCTGGCTGCTGATATGATCCGGATTACCTTCCCCTACCTGTTATTGATTTCCATGACGGGTTTTGCTGGCGCAATTCTCAACAGTTATGACCGTTTTGCCATTCCCGCTTTCACGCCGGTTTTGCTGAATGTGGTGCTGATATCGTCGGCGGTGCTGGCTGCGCCGTATTTTGATCCCCCGGTGATGGCGCTGGCGTGGGGAGTGCTGGCTGCCGGTGTGATTCAGTTGTTGTTTCAATTGCCGTTTCTGATGCGCATCGGGCTGATGCCAAGTCCTAAAGTGGACTGGAAGGATGATGGCGTTAAGCGCATTTTGGCCCTGATGGCGCCAGCAATCTTTGGGGTGTCGGTCAGTCAGATCAATCTGCTGTTGGATACGGTGCTGGCGTCGTTTCTGCCGACGGGCAGTGTGTCCTGGCTGTATTATTCGGACCGTTTATCAGAGTTGCCGCTGGGGGTTTTTGCGATTGCGATTGCAACGGTGATTCTGCCCGGATTGTCCCGTCAGCACGCCAGCGAAGACCCTGAAAAGTTTGCTCGAACGCTGGATTGGGCGGTTAAGCTGGTACTGCTGATTGCTCTGCCGGCGGCGGTGGCTCTGGTGATTCTGGCTCAGCCTATCCTGACGACGCTGTTTCAATACGGTAAAACCTCGCCGGCCGACATCGCCATGTCCGCTCTTAGCCTGAAGGCCTACGCTCTGGGGCTGGTGGCCTTTATGCTGATTAAAGTGCTGGCGCCGGGCTATTTTGCCCGTCAGGACATGAAAACACCGGTTAAGATCGGGGTGATCGCGATGATCAGTAATATGCTGCTGAACCTGATTTTTGTCATGCCCTTCTACTTTTTATGGAATATCGGCCACGTGGGTTTGGCTCTGGCGACGTCGGTGTCGGCGTTTATCAACATGGGGCTGTTGTGGCGTGGCTTGGTGAAGCAGGGTGTCTATCGTTCGATCCTGCCTTGGGGTAAGACTATCCTGCAGCTGATGGTGGCCAATGTGTCCATGGCGGCGGTTTTGCTTTGGCTGATGGCGCAGTTCACCGGTTGGTCGGTATGGGGCTGGGATGAGCGAGTGATGGCGTTGGCAGTGATCTGTGTGGCCGGTTTGGCCGTTTACGGTCTGGCTTTGCTGTTGACTGGCGTGCGCCCGAAAGACATCCGCGGCGTGCGTTGATAGTGAACGTTCAGCTGTCTAATTCGCATGCTAATTCTCAGGGTTGGGCTACTTAACCCTGAGGTCTTATCTGAGGTATACTCCGGCCTCTGTATAACGGGACTTTCGAGTGGGTTGTCGAAGAGAGTCATCCGCGTGGGTTGTCGAAGACAGTCTTCCTGCGGCTCGGGGTCCCGGAGAGTAATTTCAACTTGAGCCAGCCTGTGACCCAATTTCAGCAGCATTTTATCCGCGGTATGCACAACCTGCGCCCCATGCATCACGGCAGTGTTGTGACAATTGGCTCGTTTGATGGCGTACATCTGGGCCATCAGGCGATTATCCGTCAGGTGGCGGCCAGGGCCGCTGAGTTGAATCTGCCCTCTGTGGCCGTGGTGTTTGAGCCTCAGCCTCACGAATTTTTCTCCGGCGAACAGGCGCCGGCGCGACTCATGCGTTTGCGGGAGAAAGCGTTTGCCCTGTTTGATGCCGGTATTGATCGGGTGTGTTGTCTGCAATTCAATCAGAGCTTGCG
>NZ_CBFIHX010000113.1:0-11078 GCF_965662505.1 Pseudomaricurvus sp.
ATGTAAGTACCAACAGACGGCTCAGCACCGATACCAAAACCATTGGTGCTGATGCCCCGAATATTGATGGAATCCATAAAGCTGTCGTTACTGTCACCGGACATGCCTGGCGTCAATACCGCCAACTGTTTTGAATCTTCAATCTGAGCGTCTTTCATCATCTCGCCACTGAATGCCGATACGGTAATCGGTACATCCTGCAGGCTTTGCTCACGTTTTTGAGCGGTGACAACGACCTCTTCAATAGCCCAGGATTTCTCCTGAGCAAGAGTGTTGCCAGCGCTGATGGTCATGGCGCCACTGACCGCTATTGCTAGCGCGTGTCGGCTAAATCGGTTGTGCTTTATCATGGGTAATCCTCTCAAGTCGGGTTTTTTTATCTTCTCTTTGCTTGAAAATACTAAATCAATGCATCTAGAGGCTTATTGGGTGCCTCTTTATAAATACTTATTGTTGATATTTTTGTCATTGTTTCGGCCTTCATCAACACTGTTTTTAAGCGCGGATATTCAAAACTGCATCGCAATGGAGTTCTGGAATAGCGCGTTGGAACCGCGTCCTTGAGCCGATAATCCCTAACTAAAACTTGTCCCGTAATGAGTAATAAAGCATACCCGCGACCAGTCCGGGCCAGCGCAACAGGGTGCCGCCAGGAAAGGTGTAGGTGGGGTAGCTGGCCATCACATCAAAGCGCTCGGCGGTACCGGCAACGGCTTCGGCAATCAGTTTGCCAGCCATGGTTGCGGTGGGCACACCGTGACCCGAATACCCCTGTGCGTAGAAAACATTTTCTTCCAGGCGCCCAAAGTGCGGCATGCGGTTCATAGTGATTGCCAGCGTACCTCCCCAAGCATAGTCGATGCGGGTATTTTTGAGCTGCGGGTACACTTTGAGCATGTACTTGCGTACAAAGCTTTTGATGTCTTTGGGGAAGCTGCTGGTGTAGTTCT
Source organism: Pseudomaricurvus sp. (assembly GCF_965662505.1). Classification (NCBI taxonomy): domain Bacteria; kingdom Pseudomonadati; phylum Pseudomonadota; class Gammaproteobacteria; order Cellvibrionales; family Cellvibrionaceae; genus Pseudomaricurvus; species Pseudomaricurvus sp. Next base: position 951 of record NZ_CBFIHX010000113.1, read on the forward strand.
CACCGCCACCAAAGAGTAAGCGGTTATCGCCAGACAGCTTCCAGTAATCAATCACGAACAGCGAGTCCGCAACTGAGGTATCGTTGCGAATCAGTTCCCGGCACAGATCCTCACTGAGAGGTTCGGTGGCCAGTACAAAATTATTGATTGGCATAATCTTGCCAGCCATCCGAGGTTCCAGCTTACCGAGGTAACCGTTGCAGCCGAGTACGACATACTTGGCTTTTACCCCGCCCTCGGCGGTTGTAACCTGAGTCTCGGTAGAACCGGAATTGCTGGAGTTGGTATAGCCAGTGACACGACTGCCTTCGTAAATTTTTACACCGGCTTGTTCGGCGGCTTTGGCCAGTCCGAGAGCGTAGTTCAATGGGTGTAAATGGCAGGAGAAAGTATCCAGTGTGCCGCACTGGTAGTTGTTCGAGCCGACAAGCTGACGTACTTCGTCGGTGTCGACAAAGCGAATATGCTCGAAATCATAGTGTTTGGAGAGGTGTTCCACTTCAGCTTGGTAGTCGGGGATGTGACTGGCTTTGTGGGTAACGTGGAGGGCGCCCTGCTTCAGGTCGCAATCGATCTGATGTTTGGCAACGAGGTCTTTCACGGTTTGCACGGCCTCGATGCCCATGTCCCAGAAGACTTTCGCTTGCTCTTTTCCAACCTTGCTTTCCAGGACTTCTTGGCCAACTCGCTGACCAACGCCTACGTGTCCGCCGTTGCGGCCGGATGCGCCCCAGCCGATGCGTTCTGCTTCGAGCAACGCCACACTGTAGCCGCGTTCTGCCAGGTGCAGGGCCGCAGACAGGCCGGTATAACCGCCGCCGATGACACAGACATCCGCTTCGATTTGACCTTCCAGTCGGGGGTGATTCCTGAGTTCCTTGGCTGTTGCCGCGTAGTAAGAGTCCACGTGGGACTCTTTGTTGGGGTTACTCACCGCTGTATTGCACCTTTAATTTGTCTCGCTGTGTGATTTCAGTGCCGCTGTACCGGTGCCTGTGAAAGCTGGCATGCGGAATGAAATACGATTATCAGGGCTGATGCCCTCTCCGGATATTGAATGTTAATTCGGTTTATGGCTAAATCATAAATGCCTTGTCTGGTTTTGGCAACCATTCGGATTAATTTAGCGGAATTGGTTTGGTATCGAGTTATAGAAAGAAACTCAGTTATTTCGGCAGGATGTAAGGTGATAGGCACTAGCCGGTCACCGGTCGATAAACTGGATAACATGACAGTCACCAACAATAATAACGGTGGCCATAAGAAGAGTAGGATGTATGACGATGAGTAGTGCTGCGCCGACAGGTAACAAGTCCATCCCCTGGTTTAGGGTATTTAAATACTGCGTTTATGCATTTCTGACGGCCAACTTGTTTTTCTTCTTCATGGAAGACTGGGCTGCTTCAGAGCATTTATTTGCCGGAGGAGTGTCGTTCTCTCAATTGATTGAGGCCTATGCCGCCACCATTGATACCGCAGCGTGGGTGGTGTTGCTGTTGATTTTTGAGCTGGAAACGTCGGTCATCTCGGACACCAGACTGAAAGGCAACCTTAAATGGGTGCTGAACTCGATAAAAGGCATCTGTTATGTGGTGATCATTTACGCCTGCTACGGATACCTGACCAAGTTTATGGTGATCCACTCGTTTGAGCCCTCCTCCATCGTGAATCTTTGTGCCCAGACGGCGCAGAACCTGTCGTTTATGACGGATCTGGATGAATACGAATCTGTCGTTGCGGTCAATTGTGCGGACCTGACATCGGCCAGCACGTTCTATCAGATACCCGGTACCGGTATTGTGACCGATGCCGAGAGTCTGGAGTCGGCTCAGAGACTGTCAATCATCGATGTCGTGAATTCGGCGAACTGGTTGCTGATCGTAATGATTTTGACGATGGACGTTTGGTTGCAATTAACCGGCAAGTTGACCGGCAATATCATCAAGGTGACTACGGCTTTAAAAGGCGTGCTCTATTTTGTTCTGTTGTTGTGTGCGGTTTTCTGGGGAATCGATGGAGATTTTCTGGATTTCTGGGATGCCTTCCTGTGGATTTTGGCGTTTGCCTTGATCGAACTCAACCTGTTTGAGTGGCATGCGGAATCGGAGGGAGAGCACGTTGTCCCTGGCGCTGAAACGATGAAATCCGAGGGTTCGTAAGCTCAATAGAGTGGCTGTTACAGTCTTAAAAAGTAGAGTTTGCTAAAGAAAAGGGTCGGAATTCCGACCCTTTTTTTGTGGCTTGTGGTTTTTGATTGGTGACTTGGCAGAAAGAAAAGTGGCTGCCGCTTAGCGCAGGGATCGGTTCAGCTGAACCTTTTTAGCTTCATCCGCTCGGCGGCTGAATTTCAGATTGGTCTCACTGCCAAACACGGCCTTGTCGATTTCCAGGTACAAATATTTAATCCCGACTGCAAATTGTCCGGAGGGAGAACCGTCTACACGAATCGCCACAGGGTATTCTTTACCGGGTTCCATGTGTTTGGTCTGAGGTGTGACTTCAATGACTGGGTAGTCGTTACCGCGGCTGTCGGTCACTTTAAACAGATTGAAATGAGAGAGTTTGGTGTCCACGCCCTCACTGTAGTTTGAGATGTCGACTGCCAGATTGAATGTGGTCTGTGAGTTGTAGCGGGTGTTCTTGCCCACTTTTTCTTTGTGAAACTCCGTCACAATATCACCCAGCTTAACTTCCATTGCTTCTGTGCGTACCTGCTCCTTACTGACGCTGGGAGCATTGCCGATAAATTCCCAGCTGCCATCCGCTTTCAAGCGCACGCGGGTGCCATCTTCGCTGGTGGCAAAGCGGTCGGTGGATTTGTATTCCCAGGAACCGTTTTTCTTCAGCAGAATTTCGCGACCGTCATCGCCGGTAGCAGACAATTCTGCGGCCATGGCGGTGGTGGACAGGCTCAGTGAGATGGCTGCGCCAAGGAGTGTTTTGCTAAGGGGGGACGAAAATTTCAAAAGTACATCCTTTTATCGAGATCAGTTGTTAACACGAAGTGGTTATAGAATCTCATGTCTTTTGTAAGGCGTCCAGCCTGTGCGGTGGATCACAATCCCAGACTGCCCAGCAGATTATCCAGCGTTTCCCGACCCTTGGCCTGATTTTTTTCCGGGTTGTGTTCCCCGAAACCCTCGCGATCCAGATCGTCTTCCGGCAGTTCGTCGAGAAACCGGCTGGGTGTCGTGTCCCAGACTTCACCGTACTGTTTGCGCTTGGCGGCCAGGGTCATGTGCAGAACTTTCTTGGCTCGCGTGATACCCACATAGGCCAGTCGGCGCTCTTCCTCTACATTTTCTTCTTCGATACTGGAGCGATGCGGCAGCAGATCTTCTTCCACTCCGACGAGAAATACGTAGGGGAATTCCAGACCTTTGGACGCGTGCAAGGTCATCATCTGTACCTGATCCAGGTCTTCGCCCTCTTCCGACTGCCGTTCCAGCATGTCTCGCAACAACAGTTTGTTGATGGCATTTTCCAAACTGCCGCTGCCGTCCTCGGCGTCGTCCCGCTCGATGATGGTTTTGATGGAGTCCACCAGATACCAGACGTTTTCCAGACGTTTCTCCGCCACCTTGGAGCTGGAGGCGTTTTGATGCAGCCAGGATTCGTAATCGATGTCTTCCACCATTTCTCTCACAGCGGCGACCGGGTCACTGCCCCGGCTGTTGTCACCGACCTGCAGCAGCCAGTGGCTGAAGCGCAGAATACGCTCGAGACTCTTTTTGGGAACATGGCTCTGTACGCCCAGCTCCTGACAGGCGGAGAACAAGCTGATTTCCCGCTCGGTGGCGTAGCGCCCCAGAGCTTCCAGAGTGCCGGTGCCAATTTGGCGTCGTGGGGTGTTGATGATGCGCAAAAAGGCGTTGTCATCATCGGGATTCACCACCAGTCGCAGGTAGGCAAGGATATCCTTGATCTCGGTTTTGGAGAAAAACGAGGTGCCGCCACTGATGTGGTAGGGAATCTGGTGTTGTTGCAGTTTCAGTTCCAGCAGCCGCGCCTGGTGGTTGCCGCGATAGAGAATGGCAAAGTCACCAAAGCGGGCGCGGCGATTCTGGCGCTGCATAAAAATTTCGGTGGCCACCCGCTCGGCTTCGGCGTCTTCCGTCGCACAGCGAATTACCCGCAACGGCTCGCCCATGCCCATCTCGCTCCACAGGGCCTTGTCGAATTCGTGGGGGTTGTGAGCAATCAGATGGTTGGCGCACTTGAGGATGCGGCTGGTGGAGCGGTAGTTCTGCTCCAGCTTGATCAACTTCAGCGTGGGAAAATCCTTGCGCAGCAGCGACAGATTTTCCGGCCGGGCACCGCGCCAGGCGTAGATCGACTGATCGTCATCCCCCACCACGGTAAGGGCGCCGCGGTCGCCGATCAGCAGTTTGACCAGCAGGTACTGACTGGAGTTGGTGTCCTGATACTCGTCCACCAGTAAGTAGCGAATCTTGCGCTGCCAGCGATCCAGAATGTCTTTGTGATCGATAAACAGCTGGGCGGGGATCAGAATCAGATCGTCGAAATCCACCGCGTTGTAGGCCAGTAGTGCGGCATTGTAACGTTTGTAGATGTAGGCGATGTGTTCTTCGCCGGGGCTGCTGGCCTTGCTGAGGGCGTGATCCGGGGACAGCAGATCGTTCTTCCAGTTGGATATCTGATTCTGCACCAGATCCAGATGATCGCTGTCCAGATCGCCGTCTTTCAGCATCAGCTCTTTCAGCAAAGACTTGGCGTCCTCCTGGTCGAAAATACTGAAGCCGGGTTTGAACCCCAGGGTTTTGTGCTCTTTGCGGATGATGTTGAGACCCAGATTGTGAAAGGTCGAGACGGTCAAACCTTTGCTGGCACTGCCCTTCACCAGTTGGCTGACCCGCTCTTTCATCTCCCGCGCCGCCTTATTGGTAAAGGTGAGCGCGGCAATGTGACGCGCCTGCATGCCGCATTCCTGAATCAGGTAGGCGATCTTGCGGGTAATCACACTGGTTTTGCCGCTGCCTGCACCGGCCAGCACCAGGCTGGGTCCATCGATGTAGTGCACGGCTTCACGTTGGCGGGGGTTGAGCTTGGACATCAAATCATCAGGTTGGGTGAGCGGAGCAGCATTGTAGCAATATGAGCCCAAGATAGTAGGTATGAGATCGAGATAGGCGACAGTCGCGATCACTATCAGGGCAACTGAAGGTGCCTGCGCTGCAAGGACATTTCCAGATGGTTGGGAATAGCGATTTGATATAGCCAAATCGAACAATAGCTCCAACGCCGGTTCTGACATCTGTTGCTAAAATGACAATTCCATCTGTGAAAACTGTCGTGTAAAGTTGCACAGAACAATAATTATTCAAATGACATGTTGGCAAGACCTGATCGGGCACACAGATCAGGTCATAGGAACAGCCGACTGAACAGCCAGCGGATTTGGCGGAGCAGACCTTCAATGGACAGGTTTCTTAAAATATTACTGGTGGTTGAGGATCGGCTCGAATATCACCTGATACAGCGCCTTTTGTCACAGATTCACCACACGGATTACGAATTGACCTGGGTGGATTTGCTGGACGATGCACTGCACGAAGTGCTGTCTGAAGAGGCGGATGTAATCCTGCTCGACTATCACTGGCGTCAGGGCGATTGCATGCACCTGCTCAACGGCGCCCGGGCACAGGGCTGTCGGGTCCCCATCATTGTTATGACCGACCAGATGGAAGCTGAAGTCGACCGCTCGGCGATCAGTCATGGCGCTTCCGATTATTTGATCAAAGGTCGTATCGACAGTCAGTTACTGGAGCGCACCCTGCGCTACGCCATCGAGCGCAAGGCGGCCGAGCAGCGACTTGCCGATCTGGCTCACTACGACCCGCTGACCGGCATTCCCAACCGCATTCTGTTTCGCGAGAAGCTCGAGTACGCGGTGAATATGGCGCGTCGTGACCAAACCACCTTCACACTGATGTACCTCGATCTGGATGGCTTCAAACAAGTGAATGACAGCTTTGGGCACGACGCTGGCGATAATTTGCTGAAGATCTGTGCCGAGCGTTTGTCCCGCTGTCTGCGCACCAGCGATTCGGTGGCGCGTATTGGTGGCGACGAGTTTACTCTGCTGCTGGAAAACATCGATTCGGCCACGGACATTGCCCACATCGCGCAAAAGGTGATTGATACCCTGGCAAAGCCGGTACATTTGGGGGCACATCAACTGAGTGTGGGTTGCAGCATTGGCATTGCGGTGTTTCCCGATGGCGGCGGCGACGTTGATACTTTGCAAAAACACGCGGATCTGGCGATGTATGAAGCCAAGGTCAGGACCGGCAGTCACTATCATTTCTTCTCAGAAGCGCTGAACCTGGAAGCTCATCGCCAACTGCTGCTCGAATCTGAATTGCGTGCAGCTCTCAAAAGAGATGAGTTTGTACTGCATTACCAGCCCCGTATCGACCTCAAGAGTGGTCAGGTGATGGGACTGGAAGCTCTGATACGCTGGCAGCATCCTGAGCGCGGATTGATTTATCCGGATCAGTTTATGGACGTGGCGGAGGCCAGTGGTCTGATTGTGCCGATGGGCTATTGGGTGATGCGTACCGCGGGTAAGGCGCTGTTGCGGTTGCGGGCTTTGTTGCAGGAGACTGAAATAACCGGTGTCAGTGATCAACTCATTATGGCGATCAATCTGTCGGTGCGGCAGTTTAACGATGACAAGCTTGTGGAACGTATTGCGACTCTGGCCAAAGAGGAAGGCTTCAGCCCATCACACATTGAGTTGGAATTAACCGAAACCGCGTTGATGGAAAACCTGGATCGCATCGAGTTGTGTATGAGGGCGCTGGCGCACCTGGGATGTTCTTTTTCTCTGGATGATTTTGGCACCGGTTATTCGTCGTTTATGCATTTACAGCGTTTGCCCATTTCCGCCTTAAAAGTGGACAAGGGATTTGTGGCAGACATCTGCCGTCGACTGGAGGACGCCAAACTGGTGTCCTCCATGGTCACTTTGGCGCACAGTCTGAACAAAACCATCATTGCCGAAGGGGTTGAAACTTCGGAGCAGCTGGCGATGTTGCAGCAGTTCGGTTGCGATCAGGTACAGGGTTATCACTACTGTCGCCCTTCCAGTCTGGAATTGATCACTGAGAAATATTTTTCCCAACTGACTGACGTCTCCGCGTCAGCGGGTAAGTAACTGTTTACGTTTAGGCTTTTCACTGTACCGCCCGATCCAGATTGCGGTAGCTGAACGCCTCCATAAAATGCAGATCGCTCAACTGATCTTCATCCGCCAGATCCGCAATCGTGCGCGCCACTTTGATCACCCGGTGCAGTACCCGCGTCGAGAAGCCCATTTTTAACATCGCATTTTCCAGCAATTGTTGCTGGCTGCGGGTCAGGGGACAGAACGCTTCCAGTTGAGGCGCAGTTAAGTCGCTGTTGCTGCATCCCTGCCGTTGCCACTGTTTCTGATGGGCGGCCAGCACTCGCTGCTGCACGGTAGAGGAATGGTCACCGCTGGCCTGACCGTAGAGCTCCCCTTTTTGCAATGCCAGAACCGGTACGTGCAGATCGATTCGATCGAGCAGCGGGCCCGACAAACGGTTGCGGTAACGACGCACCTGATCGGGACTGCAGCGACAGCGGTTTTCCGACGCGTTTTTACCGGCGGCGCCCTTGTGACCAAAATAGCCACAGGGACAGGGGTTCATGGCGGCGATCAGCTGAAAACGCGCGGGAAACTCCACCTGCGCTGTCGCGCGGGAAATCCGAATGGCGCCACATTCCAGCGGCTCCCGCAGCACTTCGAGCACCTGCCGCTGAAATTCCGGCAGCTCATCCAGAAACAACACGCCGTGGTGCGCCAGAGAAATTTCTCCCGGTTTTGGGTTGGAACCTCCGCCGACCAATGCCGCTGCCGAAGCGGTGTGATGCGGTGCGGCAAACGGCCGCTGCGGATACCCCGGCACCTCATCCGCGGGTCGAGATAAGCGAGTGAGTGACTGAATACAGGCGACTTCGATGGCAGCGTCTTTGGACAGCGGTGGCATCAGTCCCGGCAGTCGCGAGGCGAGCATGGACTTACCGGTCCCAGGCGGCCCGAACAACAGCGCGTGATGTTTTCCGGCCGCGGCAATTTCCAGCGCGCGCTTGGCCTGTGTCTGTCCTTTCACATCCCGCAAATCGCCGTAGCGTTGCCCGCTGTGTTCCAGAGCGAACGGCTGGGTGACGGTGGGACTGAGCAGAGTCTGCTGAGCCAGATGACTGCAAACTTCCAACAGTGAGTGGGCCGCCAGTACCGGAGCGTGATCGCACAGGGCAGCCTCGGCGGCATTGGCTCGCGGGCACAGCAGTTGTCGCCCTGCTCTGCCACAGGCCATGGCCGCCGGCAGACAGCCGGGAACCGGTCGAAGCTCGCCATTCAGTCCCAGTTCGCCGAGAAATTCCATCTGTTGAAATTGCTCATCGGGAATTTGCCCCGACGCGGCGAGAATGCCCAGGGCAATGGGCAGATCGAATTGTCCGCCGGATTTTGGAAGATCCGCGGGTGCCAGGTTGACGGTGATACGCCGGGCGGGAAAATCAAATTCGCTGTTGAGGATGGCGCTGCGTACCCGATCCCGCGATTCTTTTACGGCGGTTTCCGCCATGCCCACAATCGACAGCGATGGCAGTCCGTTGGAGAGGTGCACTTCGACAGAAACCAGAGGGGCTTCCATACCCAAGCGGGCGCGAGAGATAACCGTGGCCAGTGACATAGGCAGTCCTTGCTGTGTCAAAAGGCCAGAGCTTAGAGCGTGTGATGGTGGGGGTGCCAGTATCAGAGCTGATTAATGAGGCGCTGCAACCGATAAACGGACTGGTTTTCATGCCAAGGCATGAACGACATCGTTACTGATCAGGTTTGTTGGCGGGAGCGCTTTGCGTGTCGGGCTCAATGCCTTCCAGTTCACTGATGTGTTTTTCCAGTGCTTCCAGCTTTTCCCGGGTGCGCAGCAGCACCGCTTGTTGCGCGTCGAATTCATCGCGGGAAACCAGATTCATCTTGCGCAGTGTGCGTTCCAGCAGACTGCGCAGCTCTCGTTCCGGCAGCTCGCTGGTGGCTGTGGGGATGGCGGATTTAAGGTCGTTAAACAGGCTGCGTGCCAGTTGCTCAATCATGGGAAATCCTGCGTCGGTTACGGCGTAAATTCAGGTGAATCAGAAAGATTCCATTCTACCTCAAGGGGAAAGGTAAGCGGCAGATTGCTTTTGCACCACAGTGGTGCCCAATGTGGTGCATGAACATTTTTTGTGCACTGACTCTGGGCTTTGGCGCATGGTGTTGCACGCCTGTGTGCGCACATTCAGTGCGAATGTGTTTTATCTTATTGATTTAAAAGGATTTTTTAAAGTTGGCAAGCAATGTGCTAATACAGGGCAAGCCGTAAGAATACACAACAAGCTTTCCTTGAAGAAAGTTCGGCTTAAGGGAAGAACAACTTAAATTAGAAATTTACATTAGGTAAAACGAGAGGAAGATTCATGAAAAAGTTAACCCAATTGGCTGCTGCTGTTGCTATGACTGCTGGCGCTATCAGTGCCGCTCCTGCCATGGCTGAAGGTAGCTTCTCCGCCAACGTTGGTTTCGCATCTGAGTACTACTACCGCGGTATTAAGCAAAAAGACAGCTCTGCTTCTGCTGGTATCGATTATGAGAACAGCGGTTTCTACGTAGGTGCCTGGAGTGCTGACGTAGGCGATGGCCTGGAAGTTGATGCTTACGGCGGTTGGGGATTTGAGACAGAGTCTGGTTTTAGCGCTTCTGTAGGTTTAACCGGTTATTACTACACCGGTGAATTCGATGATACCTACGAAGAAGTGAACTTTAACGTTGGCTACGGCTTCGCCAGCCTGGAATATAGCGTTGGTGAGTGGGACGGTTTTGGCGAAGAAGAAGATTATGACTTTGTTGCTTTGACCCTCGAACACAACGGCTTCTACGGTACTTACGGTTCGTTCGGTAAAGATTTTGACGGTGAATACCTGGAGATTGGTTACGGTACTACCGTAGGTGGTTTTGATTTGGGGATTGCAGCAATCTTTAACGATGAAGACCTTGGTGAAGGTGGAGACGACGACGAAGCTCTCGTGTTTACTCTG
>NZ_CBFIHX010000114.1:0-10846 GCF_965662505.1 Pseudomaricurvus sp.
GGATGACCACAGCATCCGGGTCGACCGCTCTCCGATGGAGATTTCTTCAGAACAAATAGCTCATGTGGATACAGGTTATTATCAGCCCAACACCCTGGTTCTGTTCATCAACTCACCCAAATCCATTCACGCAGTCTCCCAAAGAAGCGCAACCGACGTTCCAAGAAGACACATTAATTTCTGCTGCGACCTTCCCTTTGACCTGTTCCAAATCAGAAAACCTTTTCGGGACACACTGCGGGACAAAGTAGAAGACACCCCTGTCATCTGGAGACTGGCCAAGCTTATTTAAACCCTGCCTGAATACTGGCTGTAATGAGAAGAGGTAAACGAGGGCTCCCGATAGAGGAAACATGACAACAGAAAAGCGCGGCTCGAGTAGAGGTTCCGGATCTATTCCGCAAAAGAAATCTGCTGATCACCCCAGCAAAAATCCACCCGCCACAATTTCTGATCTCGCTGATAATCGCGCCAAATAGCTGAAAAAGTGTCACCGGTTCTGGCGTGTTTTTCTTCTGGAGCCACTTCGGACAGAGGCAGCAGGACAAACGCGTTATGCAGCACTTCTCCCCTCGGCAAGGTGACGCCATCCACCACGCCGCAGAGATCGTCATAGGTGAGTATGTCGATATCCAGCGTGCGACCACTGTATTTGGGACCGCTTCGCTCACGGCCATTGGCGTCCTCGATGGCTTTTAACCGAGAGGACAGCTCACCTACGGACAGGGATGTCTCAATCCCCACCACCAGATTGATAAAGTTCTCACCCTCGAAGCCCACCGCCACACTTTCATAGACGGGTGAAATGATCAGCTCACCAAACTGTTGAGCCAGCGCATCCAGTCCGGCACAGATGTATCCTGTGGGCGACGTATTGCTGCCCAGACTCAGGTAAACACGAGCCATTAAGCCTGCTCTCCTGAACGATCACCGCGCTCAATGATCAACCCCACATCACGGGATTCACGCAAGGCGCCGGGTTTTCTCAAAGTCAGTTTTACCCAGGCTACGCCAAACTCTTCCCGTACAATCTGGCACACCTGCTCCGCCATGGTTTCCACCAGCTGGAATTCGCTGCCACCGATAAAATCCACCAATCGCATGGCAACAGATTTGTAATTCAGAGCGTATTGAATATCGTCGGTTTCCGCCGCCTTCCGGATGTCTGTCGACATTTCCAGATCCAGACTGACGGTTTGTCGCACCTGGCGCTCCCAGTCATAGATGCCAATGATGGTGTCGATGCGCAGGTCGTTGATAAAAACGATATCCATGGGTCGGGCTCTCTGTCGGTCTGATTCTCTATGGGTCTTGTTTTAAGTCAGTCTTGTTAGTATCGAGATTGAGGGCTCGACTCAACCCTGATGAGGGTAAAAACAGCTCTAACGCTGACTCAGGATTTCGCGTCAGCACCCACTGGCGGCAAAGCATCCAGCGGCCAGCGAGGGGTGACGGTCACACCCAGCTCTTCGGTTTGTCCGGCCAGCAAACGCTGACAGCCGGCGTAGGCAATCATGGCGCCATTATCGGTGCAAAACTCATGGCGGGCATAGAAGACCTTCGCGCCAATTTTAGCCAGAGCCGCCTCAAGACGCTCCCGCAGACGTGAATTGGCTGAGACGCCGCCAGCAATCACCAGGGTTTTAAAGCCGGTTTGCTGCAGTGCCCGGCGGCACTTAATCACGAGGGTGTCTACCACTGCCTCCTGGAACGCACAGGCGATGTCCGCACAGGTCTGATCATCCGGCAACCCGTCTTCCAGTGCATGTGCCGCCACGGTATTGAGGGTATAGGTTTTCAGGCCACTGAAGCTGAAATCGAGCCCTGGACGATCGACCATCGGACGAGGGAAGGTAAATCGCTCTGAATTGCCCTTCTCGGCCAGTTTCGCCACCTGCGGGCCACCGGGATAATCCAGATCCAGCATCTTTGCGGCCTTATCAAAAGCTTCGCCGGCAGCGTCATCCAGAGATTCACCCAACAAAGAGTATTCACCAATACCATCCACTTGTACCAGCTGGGTATGGCCTCCGGACACCAACAGCGCCACAAAGGGAAACTCCGGTGGCGAATCCTCCAGCATGGGTGCCAACAAATGGCCCTCCATGTGATGAACGCCCACCGCCGGCACACTCCAGCCATAAGCCAGTGCGCGACCGATACAGGCACCAACCATTAAAGCCCCCACCAGACCGGGGCCGGAGGTGTAGGCCACTGCGTCGATGTCCCGCTTCGTCAGACCGCTGCTGGCGAGCACCTCATTGATCAGGGGCAGGGTTTTGCGCACATGATCCCGCGAGGCCAGCTCAGGCACCACGCCGCCATATTCACTGTGCACGGCAATCTGACTGTAGAGACTGTGCCCCAACAACCCTTTTTCGCTGTCATAGAGCGCAATGCCAGTCTCGTCACAGGAAGTCTCGATGCCCAATACACGCATGAATAATGCCTATCTCAATGGTTTCAGTGATATGAATTCAATCATTTCAGTGGCTTTTCGGTCGAATTTTGTGGATATTGGCCGCTTTCCGCCCCGATCCGACTCAAGAAAGCAGGCATAATAATCAGCCTGAGACCCAAGAGCCAGTCAAAACATCGATTTCCACTACATATTCGTATTGCAGTCTCAAAGTGAAGTGTATAGAATTTGCGCCCCTTGGATTATGAGAAATATCCCTTTGGCCGGACTTGAGCCAGACAGATAATTCTCTCGGTGAATTGACAATTAAACACAGGTAAAAAGATGCCTTCAGTAAAACTTAAAGAAAACGAGCCATTCGATATTGCTCTGCGTCGCTTCAAGCGTTCATGTGAAAAAGCCGGTGTTCTGGCTGAAGTTCGTCGTCGCGAATTCTACGAGAAGCCAACAACTGTTCGTAAACGTGCTGCTGCGGCTGCCGTTAAGCGCCACGCCAAGAAGGTTCAGCGCGAATCCCGCAAGTTCCAGCGCCTGTACTAAGAGCGCTGGCGACCCCGGTCGGAGCCTGAAGCACCTGCCCTACCCGGCAAGCGTTTTATACAAAATCTGACCGCTTGCAATTCACCGTGTGCCGCGAGCCTGCTCGCGGCACTGTCGTGTGAAAGACTGTCCTCTGAAGGACCTTCATGTAAAGGGCCGTCGTATAAAGGGCCATCGCATGAAGAACAGCAACGCGGAAGAACACTCTTAATCGCTCCACTGAATACCGCTCAACCTAATTACTCTAAACCTAATACAGAGTCCTAACGTGTCAACTGCACTTAAAGATCAACTGAAAGATGCTATGAAAGCTGCCATGCGCGCGAAACAAAAAGAGCGCCTGGGCACCATTCGTATGATTCAAGCTGAAATCAAACGCATCGAGGTCGATGAGCGTATTGAGGTCGACGATGATCGCCTTTTGGTCGTGCTCGACAAAATGTGCAAGCAACGACGCGACTCCATCACCCAGTACGCCGACGCTGGCCGCGAAGATCTGGCCGATATCGAACGCGCCGAGATGCTGGTGATACAGGAATTCCTGCCGGAAGCCCTGACCGATGAAGAATTGGACACCATCATCACCCAGGCCATTGCCGACAGCGGTGCCGAAAGCCCCCGCGATATGGGCAAGGTTATGGGACTGGTGAAACCTCAGGTGCAAGGTCGCGCCGACGTAGGTGCCGTCAGCAAGCTGGTCAAAGCCAAGCTGGGCTGATTCTTCACCCAGACAGACCGCCAGCCTGCTCTACAAAACTGCTCAGCTATCCCAACACCCGCTTACACGGTAAACTCGGCGAATGGCAGGCCTCATCCCCCAAACATTTATTGACGATCTTCTGGATCGCATCGACATCGTCGATGTGGTGGATGCCCGCGTCAAACTGAAAAAAACCGGCAAAAATTACAGCGCCTGCTGCCCGTTCCACGAAGAAAAAACCCCCTCCTTCACCGTCAGTCCCGACAAACAGTTCTATTACTGTTTTGGCTGTGGCGCCAGCGGTACGGCTTTGGGTTTTGTTCTGGAACACGACCGCCTCAACTTCCCCGATGCCGTGGAAGAACTGGCCAAGATGGCAGGCCTCGAGGTGCCCCGCGAAGCGCGCAATGACTCGCCCCGCCAACAGGAACGCAAAAACCTTTACCAGCTGCTGGAAAAAACCGATCAGTTTTTCCGCCAGCAATTGCGTCACAGTCCCGCTCGTCAACACGCCGTCAACTACCTGCAGCAGCGAGGCTTAAGTGGTGAAATCGCCCGAGACTTCGGTATCGGCTACGCACCACCGGGCTGGGACAACCTGCTCAAAGCCATCGGCCTGACCGAAGAAGACAAGCACCTGCTGGCAGAAGGCGGCATGCTGATCGAGCGACCCGAAGACGGTCGCCGCTACGACCGCTTCCGCAACCGCATCATGTTCCCGATCCGCGACACCCGTGGCCGCGTAATTGGCTTCGGCGGACGAGTACTGGGTGACGACAAGCCCAAATACCTGAACTCGCCGGAAACCCCGGTGTTCCACAAAGGTAGAGAACTCTACGGTCTGTATGAAGCCCGCCAGGCCTATCGCCAACTGCCGCGACTGCTGGTCGTCGAGGGCTACATGGACGTAGTAGCACTGGCACAGTTCGATATCCGCTACGGTGTCGCCACCCTGGGTACCGCCTGCGGCGAAGACCATCTCACCCTCGCCTTCAAATACACACAGGAAGTGGTGTTCTGCTTTGACGGTGACGAAGCCGGCCGCAACGCCGCCAAACGCGCGCTGGAAAACAGTCTCGGCGCCATGCAGGACGGTCGCCAGGTTAAATTTCTGTTCCTGCCCGATGGCGAAGACCCTGACACACTGGTGCGCCAGGTCGGGGCTGACAAATTCTCGAACATGGTGGAATTGGCGGTACCACTGGAAGACTTCCTGTTTGACAGCGTTGCCGACGGCATCGACATCCAATCCATGGAAGGTCGCGCACGCCTGAGCAAACGCGCCGCGCCGCTGCTGCACAAACTGCCCGCCGGCGTGTTTCGGGAGCTGATGTTTGCCAATCTCGCCCAGCGTACCGGCCTGCCCATGGACACGCTGATGGAACTGGTAGACACTCCGGAAGAGAAAGCGCCAGCCACCAACACTCAGCCAGCCTCTCACCAAGGCTCCAGCCAGACATTCCAGCCAGAGGCGCCGGCAGAGCACTATCATCGCCTGCCACCCGCACAGGAACAGCCGCCCTCCTACGGCGACCATGCGGATACAAGCAGCAATGGAGTGCGACGTGAGCCAGCGGCTCGCCCGCGGGCACCACAAAGCAGCTATCGGGGACCGATCAAACTTCCCCCCAGTAAACTGTTGTGCGCTATCGTCCTGCAACACCCGGAACTGATTCCGCTCACACCAGAGATTCCCAACATTCAGAACAGCCAGGATCCTGATCTGACCCTGTACGTCGAGCTGCTCACCTTCCTCAAGCAAAGACCCAACTACAGTTTGCCCCGTATTTTGGGTCACTGGCGCGGCAGTAAAGGCGCCGCGGCCAGCGACGAGCTGGCCAAGCTCGCCACCGTGGAATTGCTGAGCGATGCTCGCCAGCGCGCGCCCTACAACGCCCAACAGGAATACCTCGACTGCCTTGGCCGCATCGAAAACCATCTCGGCAAGCAAAAACAACGGCTGGAGATGGAAAAACTCAGCTCCAAGAACTTTAATGAATTGAGCGAGTCAGAAAAGCAACAGATTCGGCAGTTTTACGCCAACCAACCGCCAAATCGCACTTAAATCGCCCAGCATTTCCAAAAACGAATGGAACGTCGCACATATAAGCCCTCCTGATTCGTTAATTTAGCGCCCACCCCCTTGAATATCTGGATGCAAGCGCCATATATGCGTTATAATTTCATGTTTTCCGCCTTTTAAATCATCAAGCAAGTTACAGGGTCTCGAATGTCTGAACACGCTCAGCAGCAACAGTCTCGCATCAAAGAATTGATCGCACGCGGTAAGGAGCAAGGCTACCTGACTTACTCCGAGGTGAACGATCATTTGCCCGAGGACATTTCCGATCCGGATCAGGTCGAAGATATCATCCAGATGATCAACGACATGGGCATCCAGGTGTTTGAAACCGCGCCCGACGCGGACACCCTGCTCATGGCCGATGGCGACTCCTCCGCCGACGAAATCGCCGCAGCCGAAGCCGCAGCCGCACTGGCCGCCGTCGAAACTGAAGCTGGCCGCACCACCGATCCCGTGCGCATGTACATGCGCGAAATGGGTACCGTTGAGCTGCTGACCCGCGAAGGCGAAATTGCCATTGCCAAACGCATCGAAGAAGGCACCCGCGAGCTACTGCACGCCATGTCTTACTGGCCCGGTACCGTGCAAATCTTCATTGATGAATACAATCTCATCGAGAAAGAAGAGCGTCGCATGCCGGACGTTATCGCCGGCTGGCTGGACCCCGCTGAAGACGTCCCCTCCGCACTGGATCAAAGCAAAGCCGCAGCAGAGAAAGCCGAAGCTGCTGAAAACAGTGACGATGATGATGACGAAGATGAAAACAGTGGCGGTGTCGATCCCGAAGAAGCCAAGGCTCGCATCGGCGAACTGACCAAAGCGGTTGCCGCAGCCAACAAAGCGCTGGACAAGCATGGCCGCGACAGCAAGCAGGCAGGCAAAGCACTGGAAGCCCAGGGCGATGTGTTTAAGTTCTTCAAACTGCCACCACGCCAGTTCGATCCACTGTACAACCGTATCCGTGGCGTTCTTGACCGCGTGCGTGTCGAAGAACGTCGCATCATGGCCCTGTGTGTTCGTCAGGCCAGAATGCCGCGCAAAACCTTTATCAAAGAGTTTCCTGGCAACGAAATCAACGAAGACTGGATCCCAACTGTTATCGCCAAAAAGCGCGACTACTCAGATGCGATCAAGTTGGCCTGCGACGACATCCTGCGCGCTCAGCGCAAGCTGAAACAACTGGAACAAGAAGCACAACTGGACCTGGCCTCGATCAAAGAGATCAACCGCCGCATGTCCATTGGTGAAGCCCGCGCCCGTCGCGCCAAGAAAGAAATGGTAGAGGCCAACCTGCGCCTGGTGATCTCCATTGCGAAGAAGTACACCAATCGCGGCCTGCAGTTCCTCGACCTGATTCAGGAAGGCAACATCGGCCTGATGAAAGCCGTCGACAAGTTTGAATACCGTCGCGGTTACAAGTTTTCAACGTACGCCACCTGGTGGATTCGTCAGGCCATCACCCGCTCTATTGCGGATCAGGCCCGCACCATTCGTATTCCGGTGCACATGATTGAGACCATCAACAAGCTGAACCGTGTTTCCCGTCAGATGCTTCAGGAGATGGGCCGCGAGCCTACTCCGGAAGAACTGGGCGAGCGCATGGAAATGCCGGAAGACAAGGTTCGCAAGGTACTGAAAATTGCCAAAGAGCCGATCTCCATGGAAACACCTATTGGTGACGATGAAGATTCGCACCTGGGTGATTTCATTGAAGACAACACCATCACTTCACCGGTGGAATCCGCGACTTCTCAGGGTCTGGAAGAAGCCACCAAAGATGTACTGGCCGGCCTGACCGCTCGTGAAGCCAAAGTGCTGCGCATGCGCTTCGGTATCAACATGAACACCGACCACACTCTTGAAGAAGTGGGCAAACAGTTCGACGTTACTCGTGAGCGTATCCGCCAGATCGAAGCCAAGGCACTGCGCAAACTGCGTCACCCTTCACGCTCCGATCACCTGCGTGGATTTATCGACGAGCAGTAAAGAGCCATTTGCCACTGGCCAGACGCAACGGGGCGCACTATAATGCGCCCCGTTGTTGTATTTAAAACAACGACTTAGCAAAACACAGTGTCTATTTTTTAGCCAAACCAAACACAGGCGCCAGCCTGATGCAAAACGCGGTTTGAACACAACCTGAAGATAGAACACCCAGTTTTGGGCCCTTAGCTCAGTTGGTTAGAGCATCCGACTCATAATCGGCAGGTCGACAGTTCAAGTCTGTCAGGGCCCACCATTTCCCCCCTCTCTTTTAAACGACACCCGTCACCCCTACTGATACAGAACTCTCGCAAAACACGATTTCCACAGCCCCCTTCTCCCGAGGATTCGCAAAGGACTACAATGGGTCACCTCATTTAGCTCACGAACCTCAAGCGAGACACAAGGATGAAAATCGAAACACTCGATGAACTCAGATCCATTCTGGGTGCCCCAAATCCTGTTTTGGAAAAGAAGATCTATACCTATTTGAATCCGAGGATGCTGGACTTTATTCAGCATGCACCTCTGGTGCTTATCTCGACGGTTGATTCTGACGGAGTTCCCACCATTTCCCCAAAAGGCGACCACCCAGGATTTGTGGTTACGGAAGGGAACTCGAAACTCCAAATCCCCGAGCGCAAAGGTAACAAGTTGGCCTACTCTCTCGCCAACATTTTGAATGGATCAAAGGTCGCCCTACTGTTTATCGTCCCCGGCACTCACGAAGTGCTGCGAGTGCAAGGTCAGGGCGAGCTAATTAACGATCCTGAGCTCAATCAGAAACTGGCTTCAGGAACACAAAAAGCGCTTTTGGCCACTCAGGTGTCCGTCGACAGCTGTTACTTTCACTGTGGCAAAGCTTTATTACGCAGTAAGCTGTTTTCCAGTGACATAGAACTTCGCGACATGAATATCTCGTTTGGGCTTGAGCTATCCGACAATGGCGGGCTAGATGCCTCAGATACGGAGAAATTCGATAATGGCGTTAGAAACCGCTACCAGACGGATTTGTAACACCGCTAGAACATCCTATTCTGGCAATCATGGATCCCGACAGGACGGACACGGTTCGCTATGTCTTCTCTCTCAGCCTTAAACTCATCCCAACCGACTGAACTGTATCTACTGGCAGCGGATATCCTTCTGGCTGTACATGCCCTCGTTGTCGCTTTCGTGGTTATTGGGCTGCTGCTGACTCTGCTGGGCAAGCCCTGCAAGTGGTCGTGGGTGCGTAACCCCTGGTTTCGATGGGTGCATTTAATCACTATTGGGATTGTGGTTATTCAGGCCTGGCTCGGCGTCATTTGCCCCCTTACCATTTGGGAGATGGCGTTGCGCGAGCGCGCCGGTGATGCGGTCTATGCCGGAAGCTTTATTTCTCACTGGTTGAGCCAGGTTCTTTACTACCAACTGCCCGGCTGGGTATTTATCGTTAGCTATACCCTGTTTGGCGCTCTGGTACTGGCCAGCTGGATTTGGGTCAGGCCTCGCCCTCTACGTTCGCCAAAATGACGTAATTTTTCACAGACAAGATTCCATTTACAGACGCCACGCCACAATTCGTCACAATTGATCGCCGCAATGCCTGGAACCTCCAGCCTCCTGCCCTTCTTCGACGCTTTAATAGAAGGCAAATACAAAACAGGAGTTGCACCATGTCTGGCAGAGCTAGCCCACACACCTTATTCACGATTGATACCTGTCCCCATCAAAATACCCAGTGGGTCTATGAATTACCGATCTGGCTACGCGCACTGCTTTGTGTCGTGTGTCTGGCCAGCTTTAATCAAGCCACTGCCAACATATCGCCAGCCGACTCCATCAATCAGGAAGCCGTCAACAGCGGGGAAATGGAGTTTAGGGGTGACAATGGAGAAGTAGTAACTGCCCCCCTGCTCGACACAAAAGTCACACTGTCCATCACCGGCATGATCACCACCACAACCTACGTGCAGACATTCCACAACGACAGTACCGACTGGGTCGAGGCCCGCTATGTCTTCCCTTTGCCGGAAACAGCTGCCGTGCATGGAATGACCATGCGTATCGGTGACCGGGTGATCAAAGGTGAAATCAAAGAAAAGCAAGCCGCGAAAAAAATCTACCAGCAAGCCAAGCAGAGCGGCAAGCGTGCCAGTTTGGTTGAGCAACAGCGCCCCAATTTATTTTCTCAAACCGTCGCTAACATTGCGCCCCACGAAAAAATAGAAGTGACTCTGAACTATCGACAAACTGTTGACTACAACCACGGTCGCTTTTCCCTGCGACTGCCACTGACCATCACACCCCGTTATATCCCGGGCAAAGCTGCAACCACGGAGGACAATATACACACAGAAACCACTCTGGCTCTCGACGCCCAGGGATGGGGTTGGGCCAACCCCACGGATCAAGTACCGGACGCCCATAAAATTACGCCTCCAATGGCAACGGCAAAATCCTTGAAGAATGGTGACATTCGCAATCCGGTGAGCCTCAACATCGACTTAAATGCAGGCTTACCTCTTGCCCATATTGACAGCCCGTACCACGACATCGTCATCCAAAAAAACGGCGCACGGCACCAAATATCCTTAAGCGCCGGCAGGGTTCCTATGGACCGCGACTTTGTGCTCACCTGGCAACCGGTGCGTGAAAAAACACCTCAAGCCGCACTGTTCAGCGAACAGATGACCTCTGGTGAAGACAAGCAAGATCACTACTTGCTGTTGATGTTGCTGCCGCCTCAAGCACCCAACTCATCCGATAGCGACTCATCGTCAACCTCGGAACAATTGCCCAGAGATGTCCGGTTTATTATCGACACTTCCGGATCCATGGGCGGCACATCGATACAGCAAGCCAAAGCCAGCTTACAACTAGCACTTTCGACGCTATCGGCACAGGATCGCTTTAACATTGTGGAATTTAACTCTTCATTCCATCGCTACAGTAACACTCCGGTATTTGCGACCGCCGCGAATCTTCGCAGAGCCCAATCGTTTGTTCAGGGACTGCACGCCAGAGGAGGCACAGAGATGCACGCTCCCTTGAATGCGGTTCTTTCTGAATCCAGTGACGCACAGTATCTAAAACAAGTGGTGTTTATCACGGACGGCAGTGTTGGCAACGAAAGCGC
>NZ_CBFIHX010000115.1:0-10726 GCF_965662505.1 Pseudomaricurvus sp.
CAGATGGCTGCTCCGGATTTTTCTCCTCTGGCGGCCCGTCATACGCTGACCTTTGTGGTTGTGGCGAGTATTTTAGTGCTGCTGGTGGTGTTCTGGCAGCTGCGAAAAATTACCCGGCCTTTATCCTTTCTGGCTCGCGCGGCCAATGATTTGGGCAGAGGGAAAGACGTGTCTCCACTGAAAGAGGAAGGCCCTCTGGATGTCCGCGAAACGCTGATTGCCTTTAATCGCATGAATGACCGGATACAGCGCTATGTCTCAGACCGCACCCGTATGTTAGCGGCTCTGTCCCACGATCTGCGTACTCCCATGACCAGCATGCGCTTGCGCCTGGAGCTTATGGCGCCCAGCGACGAGAGAGACAAGCTGTTGGCCAGCCTGGATGAAATGCAGCAAATGTCAGAGGCCTCTCTGGACTTTGTCCGTCAGTCGGGAGATGTTGAAGCCACCAGAGCGGTAGACCTGACGGCGTTATTGGACAGTATGTGTGATGATTTATGCGACTTGGGGATGGATGTCCGTTTTGCCGAGGCCGATAAAATGGTGCTGGACGTGCGTCCGGTCAGTCTTAAACGTGCACTGCGTAACGTCATCGAAAACGCCGTGAAGTATGGTGAACATGCGCGAGTATCGGTACAGCGACGAGATAATAATGTGGTGATCGAAGTTTGTGATTCAGGCCCGGGGATACCTCTAAGCCATCAGGCTTCGGTGTTTGAACCGTTTGTTCGGGTGGAGGAGTCACGAAGCCGAAACACCGGCGGGATGGGTTTGGGGTTATCGATCGCGCGACAAATCATCACCAGCCACGGCGGTGAGATTCGACTGCATAACCAGATTCAGGAGGGCATTACGGTTGGCCTTGCCGTCGAGATTATTTTGCCCTGTCGATGATGCAGTAATGTTAATCGCCGACTATGATGGATTTACGGGATCGTCACTGGATTTGTGAGGCCTCGTCTTGATTAATTCTACCTGTTGCCTTCTTATTTAGTCTTTAAGGCTTTAAAATGACTGCAGTTTTTATTCGGGTCTGGTTTCGCTAATCCCTTGTTTTTGAAGGGTTATTGACCGCGCTGAGCGAGCCGAGAAACGTGTGAATGCCACTTTATGGTGCCGTCTGTCGAACAGATTAGGTCGACAACAGGAATCAGGCGTCAGTCACAGGTGTATTCACTAGATCCGAATAAACAAAATCAATGAGACTGATAAAGCAGGTCAATGGTCAGATCATTGCTTCGTCACAGAGACTTGTCAGAATAGGTTTTCTGTCGACACTGGTGACGAAAACAACTTACCGTGAGTTAACCGATATAAAAGGAAGAGATCTATGTCTATCGAATTGCCAGCATTGCCTTACGCACAAGATGCTTTAGCGCCGCACATCTCCGCTGAGACTCTTGAGTACCACTACGGCAAGCACCACAAAACCTACGTGGACAAACTGAATGGTATGATTCCGGGCACTGAGTTCGAAGGCAAAAGCCTGGAAGAGATCATCAAAACTTCCACCGGCGGTGTATTCAATAACTCTGCCCAAATCTGGAACCACACCTTCTACTGGAACTGCCTGAGCCCTAACGGTGGTGGCGAAGCGACTGGCGCTGTGGCTGAAGCCATCAACGCTGCGTTTGGTTCTTTTGACAAGTTCAAAGAAGAGTTCACCGCTTCAGCTGTTAACAACTTTGGTTCTTCCTGGACCTGGTTGGTGAAAAAAGCCGACGGTTCCGTAGCCATCGTTAACACCAGTAATGCTGCTACGCCTCTGACTGACGAGAGCGTTACCCCCATTCTGACTGTAGACCTTTGGGAGCATGCGTATTACATTGATTACCGCAACGCTCGTCCTAACTACATGAATGCCTTCTGGGCACTGGTGAACTGGGACTTTGTTAACGCTAACTTTTCTGCGTAAGCAGTCAGGTTAAACTGCCCGGTCATGTAGCGAATATGTGACAGCTGGCAGTGTTAGCGAAAAGAGGGCTTTTAGCCCTCTTTTTTTGCGTAAACGAGCCGGCAGGCTCAAGACACAATAATAACGACTCACCGTTTAAGGAGTGAATCATGGCTTTAATGGATTTTATCTTTCGTTGGTTGCACGTATTGTTCGGGATTACCTGGATCGGATTGCTGTATTACTTCAATTTTATTCAGGGGGGCTACTTCAAGAAAGCCACACCTGAAGGCTTGAAAGACGCCAAGGAAAAACTGGCTCCGGAAGCACTCTGGTGGTTTCGCTGGGGGGCGATGTTTACCTTTATCACCGGTGTACTGTTGCTCGTCGGCGTCAAAATGTCCTACGGCTCCTTCAACGCTTACATTGTTGCTGGCGCGACCATGGGCACGTTGATGTTTCTGAATGTCTGGCTGATTATCTGGCCGAACCAGAAAATTGCTCTGGGAATGGTTGAAGGTGATGGCCCGAAGGCTGCCGGCAAAGCGCTACTGGCCTCCCGGACCAATACGCTGTTTTCGGCGCCACTGGTCTTTTTCATGATGGCGGGCCCGCACTTTCAGGGGCTGGGTGGTGGCTACGGCTTGAATGCTTCTGGATCCACAGGCTTATGGGTGGTTTTGGCCATAATCGCTGCTCTCGAAGTTAACGGAATTGCCGGCAAGCAAGGGCCGCTGGCCTCTGTGGTGGGTGTGATTCACTGCAGTATTGCGCTGGCCTTGGTGATGGCTGCACTGTTAGTCTACGTGTAATTGGCTTGCAGGTATCTCTGTACAGCGACTGAACAAAGCCGGGCTTAGCCCGGCTTTTTCGGAATATGGGATTTTTTTCAGCGTCCATCGTCATTTTTGAGGTTTGGGATGTCAATATAGTCAGGCCTTTGATATAACCACGGTGTCTTTGATATAGCCTCGGTGTTTTTAAGATAACCACCGTTTCAGGGGGCTGAGTGTTATTTTACCCCCCGTTTGATATTTAGCTGATCGCTTTGAGGAATAGAATGACCGTTGATCGCAAGGAACCGACCTTATCCGGTTTGGGCTCCACCCGTGAAGAACCCGCGGTATCACCGTCCAGTTCTCCGTCGTCAAACTCTACCAAATCCACCCCGAAATCTTCCGCTCAGGAAGCATTAGGGAGAGGTGATTCGCATCATGGATCGTCTCGTCGTCCTGCACCCGTGTCTTCATCCCGCGGACAGGCAAAATCCCCTTTGGTGCCTTTTGCCTTGATTCTGGCCCTGACCGGTTTGGGTTTGGCGGGGTTTTCTTATTGGCAGTTGGTCAAGGTGCAACATCAGGCCAGTGGTGCCGAAAAACGTATCGAAGAGCTGGAACAGCGCCTGGCTCTGTCTGATGATGAGTCTACCCAGTCGGTGACTACACTGCAGGCCAATCTGCGTGAGACTCGCAAGCAACTGGATACCGCAGAAAGTGAAATTCGCAAGCTTTGGGATACCCGCAATGTGAATAAAAAAGGCATTGCGGATAATAAGGCGCAGTTGGCCTCTGTCGAGAAGTCGGCCAAGAGTGCGTCCAGTGCGGCTGCTTCGGCAAATAAACTGGCAAAATCTCAGGAAAGTAACTGGAAAGCGCTCAGTGACAATATCTCGTTACAGGGTGAACAGTTGAATGTGTTGTCTGATGCAACCGACAGCCAGAAGAAACAAATGCGTGAGTTGATCGATAAAGCCAATAAAGTCGACTCGCAAATGCAGCAGCTGAAGACCGATCTGGCTCGCAGAGTGAAGCGCAATGAAGACGCGATTGAAGCCATTGATGCTTACCGACGGACGGTGAATCGGGACATTCTTGATTTGAAGCGTCAGCTTAATCCTGGACTTTAGTAAAATCGCAGGTGCGTCATAGCGAGGCACCGTTCATCCTGAGTTTGTCGAAAGATGTATCTCCCGGGCCAAGGTTCTTTGACAGGCTCAGAAGGCTCTTCGACAGGCTCAGAGCGAACGTGTTTCTTATCCCGACCGTCCTCGATATCCGTTCATCCTGAGCTTGTCGAAGGATGTATCCTCCGAGCTAAGGTTCTTCGACAGGTTCTGGGCGAGCGACAGGTTAAGGTTCCGTCATTGCCTCGCGTCAGTGTTCCAATTCCAGTTTTGCGTCCAGCGTTGCAGTGTCGGTATTTTTAACAGGCCCATACCTCAAAGCGCTGGCCAGGTTTCTCACAGCGTCCTCCAATTCATGCAAACGACCATGCACCTGCACATTGGCGGCCGTGCGGGCACTGCGAAGTAGTTTGGAGGTGTGATTCCATTCCAGCAGGGCGTCTTCCAAGTGCCTCCGGTGGGGACCGGTTGATTTACAAGTCTGACAGGTGACGGAATGGGATAGCAGGTGATGGCTGATGTGCAGATGCCCGCTGTCGCAAAACGGGCAGGGCTCAATCAGAGTCGCCATGGTGTTTTCTCCAGTAATGGTTTTATGCAGAAAGGTTTTTGTCGAATTTGTTGGTCTTGGAATGGATATAGATAAACGAGTTTATTGGTTGGCTCGTCTTCTGTGACGGGGGCAGAGCGATGAAGGCTGCGGAAGATGCTTTTTTGAAAAGTGTCTTTTAGAAAAGTATCTTTTTTAGAGGGAGTCGGGTCTTGGCCGGGTGAGATACCCGGAGGGTAAGTCTGAGGTTGTCGGTCTTCAGCCGAACGTGTCATTGGATCGCAAACATCATTGAGCGAAAAACACCCTAATATCCATTGGTTGTCAGAGTTAAGTCTAGAATGCCTCCTTGTGAATGCAAGGCGCTGTGCGTTATTTGCTCTACATCTGCTAGTTTGTGGGAATAATGTACGACCTGATTTTTGTCTGAAGGGGAAAGGTGGCCGGACAAACACGCCCGGCTGGTGTAAAATCGGCCTCTAACCGTGATAGGGACGCCAACAGTCCTTCGATTCTGACAACCTGAGTGAGAGATGTAGCCGATGACTACGGTAATTCGTAAAGACGACCTGATTGACAGCATCACCGATGCGCTTCAGTTCATTTCCTACTACCACCCGAAAGATTTTATCCAGGCCATGAATGCTGCGTACGAGCGCGAAGCCAGCCCAGCCGCCAAGGATGCGATGGCTCAAATTCTGATCAATTCTCGCATGTGTGCCGAAGGCCACCGCCCGATTTGTCAGGATACGGGTATTGTCAGCGTCATCATGAAAATCGGTATGAACGTTCAGTGGGATACCGATTGCAGCATCGAAGAGATGATCAACGAAGGCGTCAGCCGCGCTTACAACCATCCGGATAACAAACTGCGTGCCTCAGTACTGGCGGATCCGGACGGTGCTCGTAAAAACACCGGCGATAACACGCCTGCCATGATCACCTACAAAATGGTGCCTGGTGATAAGGTTGATGTTCACGTTGTAGCCAAGGGCGGCGGCTCTGAAGCGAAAACCAAATTTGCCATGTTGAACCCTTCCGACTCCGTGGTTGATTGGGTGTTAAACGTACTGCCGACTATGGGTGCGGGCTGGTGTCCTCCTGGCATTCTCGGTATTGGTATTGGTGGTACGGCTGATAAAGCTATGGCCATGGCGAAAGAAGCTCTGCTGGATCCGATCGACATTCAGGATCTGCAAGCGCGCGGTGCCAGCAACCGTTCCGAAGAGCTGCGTCTGGAACTGATGGAAAAAGTGAACAACCTGGGCATCGGTGCTCAAGGTCTGGGTGGTTTGACCACCGTGTTGGATGTCAAAGTGAAAGATTGTCCGACGCACGCGGCCAATAAGCCGATTGCGATCATTCCAAACTGTGCCGCGACTCGCTTGTGCAAGTTTACTCTGGACGGTTCCGGTCCATCACTGCAAACACCTCCGAGCCTGGACGACTGGCCAGAAATTACCTGGGAAGTGGGCAATGCCCGCCGTGTGAATCTGGATGAAATCACCAAAGCGGATGTCGCCGAATGGCAGCCAGGCGAAACGATTTTGCTGTCCGGTAAGTTACTGACAGGTCGCGATGCCGCTCACAAACGCATGGTGGATATGATCGCCAAAGGCGAAGAGCTGCCAGTGGATTTCACCAACCGTATGATTTACTACGTGGGACCTGTTGATCCGATTGAAGGCGAAGTTGTAGGCCCTGCTGGCCCGACCACGGCAACCCGTATGGACAAGTTCACCCGTACCATGCTGGAAGAAACCGGCCTGATCGGCATGGTGGGTAAAGCCGAGCGCGGTGTAATGGCGATTGAAGCGATTAAAGACAACAAAGCCGTGTATCTGATGGCTGTGGGTGGTTCTGCGTATCTGGTATCCAAAGCCATTAAAGCCTCGAAAGTGGTGGGCTTTGAAGATCTGGGTATGGAAGCCATCTACGAATTCACCATCAAAGACATGCCTGTGACGGTTGCTGTGGACGTGAATGGTGAATCTGTTCACCAGACTGGCCCGCAGATCTGGCAGGCGAAAATTGAAGAAGGTGCGATTGAAGTTCAGTAAGTTCTAGTGAAACGTACGTCTAAAGCTGATATCGCTCTTTGATCCTACTGATAAACTGAATATCGTCATTGCGAGGAGCGATAGCGACGCGGCAATCCATTTTTAGCACTATGTAGTGAGCGTGAGTGCCTGACATGGATGGCCGCGCCTTCGGCTCGCAATGACGAACTTAACTTTATCCGCAATCTAACCGGGCAGTGCCCGGTTTTTTTATGCCCTATTGAGCTGTTCGTATTGAACTACACTGAGGGTAAGCATCGTTTTGGAGGATACTATGACATCACTCGCCGGAGAAGCGTGTACAGCCTGCAGAGCAGACGCACCACAAGTACTGGAGCAGGATCAGCAGGAGTTACTGCAGCAATTGGCTGGTTGGTCGGTGATAAAGAGGGAGGGCGTGAATCAACTGGAAAAGGTGTTTCCCTTCAAGGATTTTAATCAGGCGCTGGATTTTGCCAATGCCGTCGGTGAGCTGGCCGAAGGGGCGAATCACCATCCGGCGTTGCTGGTGGAGTGGGGCAAGACCACCGTGATCTGGTGGACTCACACCATCCAGGGGCTGCACCGGAATGATTTTGTCATGGCCGCGAAGACCGATTATCTACACGGCAAATGATAGGCTCAAGGTCTTAAGTGATCGTGCCTGTGGTTCTGACACGCTTGCTGCCTTTAACCACGGGTGCAGTCTTCTTGGCTTTCTCGCGTCTTTCTATTTCAGCATCAATCAGATTTTTAATCGCAATCAAAAAGCCAGTGACGATAAACGCTCCAGGTGGCAGGATGGCAACCAGAAAGCCGGGGTAGTTATTGAACAGTGTGAGTTTCCAGTGTTCAGCCATCGGCCCCAGTAGCAGGTTCATGTCGGCCAGCAGGGTGCCGTGACCGAGAATCTCACGGATGGCCCCAACAGCGACCAGTACCAGAGCAAAGCCCACTCCCATCATAAGGCCGTCAATGGCCGAGGCGAACACATTGTTTTTACTGGCAAAGGCATCGGCGCGACCGAGGATGGCGCAGTTGGTAACGATCAGTGGAATGAAGATCCCAAGAATCTGATACAGCTCAAAAGTGTAGGCCTTCATCAGCAGTTCGGTGCAGGTGGTGAAAGAGGCAATAATCATCACAAACACTGGCAGACGTACCGCATCACTCACGGTTTTCCGGATGATCGACACGGCGATGTTGGAGCCAACCAGAACCAGTATGGTGGCCAGCCCCAGTCCCAAGGCATTAACGACGCTGCCGCTCACTGCCAGTAGAGGACACAGCCCCAGCAACTGAACCAGCGCGGGGTTATTTTTCCATAACCCGTTGTTGGTGATTTCTTTGTAGTTTGTCGTACTCATGATCGTATTACTCAGTTTGCTGCGTTTTCAGCAGCTTGCGAATCCGATTTGATCTCCAGAGGATCGGCTTGGGCAAAATATTGCAGGGCTTTCTTCACCTGTTTTACCACCGCTCTGGGAGTGATGGTGGCGCCAGTAAACTGATCAAATTCGCCACCGTCTTTTTTCACTGCCCATTGATCGACAGCAGGGTTGGATAGAGATTTTCCATTAAAGCCTAATACCCAGTCACTTTTTTTCAAATCCACTTTGTCGCCCAACCCGGGCGTTTCGTTGTGAGCAAGGATGCGGACGCCAGCCACCGATCCGTCGGCGTTGACACCGATAATCAGTTTGATATCACCGCTGTAACCGTCAGGTGCGACCGCCGGAATGATCGCCGCTACAGGGGTGTCGTGATCTCGCGCAATGTTCACTTCGCCGCCATTTTTCAAACCCAGAAGCGGCCAGTATTGCGGATCGATATCGACAGTATCAACCAGCAAGTCATTGTTATGGCGCTCGAGAGGGACAATTTCCAGCAAGGCTTTCTGTGCAGCTTCACGTTCAGCTGCGGCAATTCGGTCGCGGGTGCCGGCTTGGGTGCCTGCCAGAATCGCTGCGGTGATGAGAGCAAACAGGCCCAGCAGAAGGCTGTTTTTACTGATTGAGAGACCCAGCATGGTTAGTCCTTTTTCTCTGTCGCGCGACGAGGCTTGCCGTGGCCATAGGTGCGCGGCAGGGTGTAATAATCAATAAACGGTGCGGCGAAGTTCATCAGGAGAACCGCAAACGCGACAGCATCCGGGTAGTTGCCCCACACGCGGATAACATAGACCAGAATGCCGATACCAGCGCCATAAAAGAGCCTGCCTTTGGTGCTGACCGCTGATGATACTGGATCCGTCGCGATAAAAAATGCACCCAGCATGGTCGCACCCGATAGCAGGTGGAAGTACGGTGAGCCACCACTGTGAGAGCTGCCGCCATCGTAAAAGGCAAGAGAGAGAATAAAGATCGTAGCCAGCATGCTGACAGGGGTGTGCCAGGTAAAAATTTTGCGATACAGCAGATAAGCACCGCCGAGTAGGAAGCCGAGGTTGACCCACTCCCAGCCTGCGCCAGCCCAGCGAGCTGTGGAGAAGATGGGCTCGGTGGTGTAGAGGTGCTCAACGAGTTGGGAATCGTTATGTTTGAATACATCCAGCGGTGTCGCACCTGTGAATGCATCAACTGAACCTGTACCTAAGAACACATGTTGCAAAGCGGCCAAGGGACCCAGCAGGTTTTGTCCATCTTCCAGCATGGTGCGCGGAATGGCCCATTGTGTCATTTCTACCGGAAAAGAAATCAGCAAAATGACATATCCCACCAAGGCGGGATTGAACGGGTTATATCCCATGCCGCCGTATAAATGTTTGGCCAGAACGATGGCAGAGGCGGTACCGACCACCACAATCCACCAAGGACAATAAGGCGGCAGCGCCAAACCCAGTAAGACGCCAGTGACGACCGCACTGTAATCTTTTAGGAAGAAGCCAATCGGGCGGTTGCGCAATTTTAGAATTCCGGCTTCACAGGCCACAGCGGTGGCGGAGGCGAGAATGACGTTAATCAGAGTGCCGGGACCGAAGAAATAACTGAGCATAATCAGGCCGGGCACGCAGGCAAGAATGACTTGCTTCATCACGTCGCCGGTATCGCCCGCACGGGTGGTGTGCGGGGATGTCATTTTCATAAAGGCCATAAAGTTTCCTGTTGGCTCAATGTCGCTGGAATTACTTGGTCGTCTGTCTATGGTATGAACTGCATCATTACGAGCCAGTCCATTATCAACCCATTGTTTGCACGCTGTATGCAGCCCCTGCCAGACATGGATCGCTTCGCTATGCTCGCGATGACGAAGTTCAGAAACGCAGTGACAAACAGAATTCAGTAAACGTATTTACATACACATACAAACACACCGAGTGAGACTATGAGTAACCCAGCCAATTTTGAATCCCGCCACATCGGTCCTGGCGTAAACGATCAGCAAACCATGCTCAACGCTCTGGGCTACGATTCCCTGGCCGATTTTATCGGTGCCGTGATCCCAGGCAATATTCGCCTGCCTAACCCTCTGGCGCTGGACGAGGCTGTCAGCGAAACCGAAGCCTTAAAAATGATGAAGGCCGTGGCCGAGAACAATCAGGTGCTGCGTTCGTTTATTGGTCAGGGTTACTACAACACTCACACCCCGAAAGTGATCCTGCGCAACGTCATGGAAAATCCGGCTTGGTACACGGCCTATACGCCTTATCAGCCAGAGATTTCCCAGGGCCGTCTGGAAGCGCTGCTGAATTACCAAACCATGATCTGCGATCTCTCCGGAATGGAACTGGCCAACGCCTCCATGCTGGATGAAGCCACCGCCGCCGCAGAAGCCATGACTCTGTGTCAGCGCATGTCGAAATCCAAATCCATGAACTTCTTTGTGGATCAGGACTGCATGCCGCAAACGCTGGATGTGATCCAAACCCGCGCAGAGCCACTGAACATTCAGGTGATCGTCGGCAATCCTAAAACCGATTTACCCGCGGACGATGTCTTCGGCGTGCTGTTGCAGTACCCCGGCGTTAGCGGTCAGATTAATGACTACCGCGATGTGATCGATGCTGTTCACGCCCACAAAGGATTGGTGGCTATGGCGGCTGACATTCTGGCGCTGACGTTGCTGACGTCGCCGGGCGAGCTGGGCGCCGATGTGGCCATCGGTTCTTCGCAGCGTTTTGGTGTGCCTCTCGGTTACGGTGGTCCACACGCTGCCTACATGGCCACCAAAGAAGCCTACAAGCGTTCGTTGCCGGGTCGTTTGGTGGGCAGCTCCATCGACAGTCAGGGCAATCCTGCGTTGCGTCTGGCACTGCAAACCCGTGAACAACACATTCGTCGCGAAAAGGCGACGTCAAACATTTGTACCGCACAGGTGCTGCTGGCTGTTATGGCGAGCAT
>NZ_CBFIHX010000116.1:0-10721 GCF_965662505.1 Pseudomaricurvus sp.
TTTATCACGGACGGCAGTGTGGGCAACGAAAGCGCTTTATTCAAACTGATTGAAACCCGATTGGCCAATGCCCGTCTGTTTATGGTCGGTATCGGCTCCGCTCCGAACAGTTTTTTTATGCGCAAAAGCGCTCAGTTCGGCCGCGGTACATTTACTCACATTGGAGATCTTGGGGAAGTTTCAGAAAAAATGTCAGAGCTGTTTGAGCAACTGGAGTCTCCTGTGCTGCGAGACATTAGTATCAGATGGCCTACCGGCGTATCCGCAGAAGTCTATCCGCAAAAACAACCCGATCTGTATCGCGGACAACCTCTACTATTGAAAGCAAAAATTGAAAACAGTTCGCGAGAGGGAAGCCTTCAAGGCGAAGTGTCTCTTACCGGAAAAATGGCTAACCGAAACTGGTCTCAATCATTAGCGCTACAGGTAGAAAACAATTCCAATGAAAATTCATCTTCAAAGGGTATTGCCAGCCTCTGGGCGCGGGATAAAATTTCGGATCTGATGGATCAGAAGCACACGGGAATATCTGAAGCTGACATCAAGCCCCAAGTATTGAACGTTGCCCTACACCATCAATTAATGAGCCCTTACACCAGTTTCGTTGCAGTGGATAAAGTGGTTGCGCGGCCAACAGATAACCCGCTAAAACAGAAAGCCATCCCCAACCTGACCGCCAAAGGTCAAAAGCCTTTAGCTCAGTCATTACAAAATCAAGCCAGGGTTCTGCCCACACAAACCCACAGCGCCAGCGCCCACGCCTACCCTCAAACCGCTCTGGGCCTATTCGGAAAGTTACTCATGGGCTCACTGTGTCTGTTGATGGCTCTGTTACTGCTGATCGCGAGCCGACACGCAAAGTCCACCGTTCGCTCCGGGTCATACTGCTGATCATGAAGCGATTTATGCAACCATCAATACATTCATTACTCAGGGGATTGGCTGTAGCGCTACTACTCGCCACAGTCAGCCTTTATGGTCACGCCGGTTATCTCTATAGCAAAGCGGTGCTGGCCCAGTGGTTGATTGCCGACGCCTGGCAACAGAGTCTCGCAGAACACAAGCCGGTCCGCCCCTGGCCTTGGGCCGATACCTGGCCAGTGGCCAGGCTGAAATATCAAAACCACGACACCGTCGAAGACCTCTACGTTCTCGAAGGCGCTGCAGGCAACAGCCTGGCTTTCGGTCCCGGTCATATGGCAGGAACAGCTTTGCCGGGCACACCCGGCAACAGCGTCGTGGGAGGCCACCGCGATACCCATTTCGCATTTCTGAAAGAGCTTCAGGTGGGGGATCATTTACAGGTACAAGGCCATCAGGGAGAGTGGCATACCTACCGGATTGATCAGGCTCGGATTCGGGACATTAATCAGGGGCCGCTCTGGCTGGAATCCGGTGTTGATGCCTTGCAGCTGATCACCTGTTATCCATTCGACAGCATCAGCTCCGGAGGCCCCTTGCGCTACCAGGTCAGTCTTCTCCGACTTAACA
Source organism: Pseudomaricurvus sp. (assembly GCF_965662505.1). Taxonomy (NCBI): domain Bacteria; kingdom Pseudomonadati; phylum Pseudomonadota; class Gammaproteobacteria; order Cellvibrionales; family Cellvibrionaceae; genus Pseudomaricurvus; species Pseudomaricurvus sp. The sequence continues at coordinate 1,492 of NZ_CBFIHX010000116.1, forward strand.
ACGACTAAAGATGAACTAGACTGGAGTAATGATCCATAAACTGAGAACCCCATGAGTCAATTATTCCAAATACCGGCCCTTTCCATTTTATTGTTGGCTTCACCACTCATTACCGCCCAGGAATCCCCCTGGCTGCTGATTCCCACTGTCAGCAATGACCCAAAACTTGGCTTTAAAGGTGGGGTAATGGGTGGCCATCTGAGAAAGCTTGATGCGGAATCCAACTACTCCATGATCGGCGCTTTTGCCAATTACAGCAACACCGACTCATATACAGGTGGCATATTCTCCAGTCTCTATTGGGACGCCAATCGCAACCAGCTAAAAGCCGGTATTGTCGGCGGAAAAATCAACAATGATTATGACGATTATCTCGGCTCAGGTCAGTCGGTAAAAACGGAAGACAACCTGAAAGGAATCTTTTTTCGCTATTCACGACTCGTCTACCCCAATTGGTACCTGGGTTTCCAGGCCGTCTCATCCAACTACGCCATCGGTGCTGAAGATATTTCAGAGGGCTTGATGGAACAAGTAGGATTGACTGGTTTCGACTCGAATGGCCTCGGACTCGTGCTCGAGTACGAGCAGCGCGACGATGTTCGTAATACCACCAAAGGACAGTATTTTATACTGAACAACATTGCCTACCGCGAGGGGTTGGGCGGAGATGAATCTTTTGATGTCCTCCAGGGGGACTATCGATACTTTTTGCCTTTTGGAGAGGGGCACGTTTTTGCCCTTCAGGCAAAAGGACGCTGGACCGACGACGCCCCTCAATCCGGCTACTCGTCTCTTCAACTGCGCGGCTATACCCGCGGCAACTATCTGGATAAAAATTACACTCACCTGGATATGGAAGCTCGCATAAAACTCCATGAACGCTGGGGAGCAACAGTATTTGCGGGGGTTGGCTGCCTCTACGAATCTTTTAGCGAGTGCGATAGAGGAGAATATCTTTACCCCTCCGGCGGAGCGGGCATCACTTACCTGCTAAAACCCAAAGCGGGGCTTGTGATGAAAGCCGAGTACGCCGTCGGTGAAGATGACAACTCAGCGTTTTACATCAAGCTGGGACAGGAGTTTTAATTCCTGTCCCTATCCAAATTAAGGTTTCCAGGCTTCTGCCTGTGTCTGAACCAGTTTGATCAGATCACCTTGAGCGATACTGATATCCACCAGATGCAAGCCCCACCCTTTGAGTCGCTGACCACCCACAACAACATCTCCAACCATGTCGTCGACCCGTGGATCGTCCGGATTCCCGTTTACCTGAACCGCCAGATAACTGCCGTGCTCATCGTTCACGCAAGAAGCGGACAGTAGACCGGGGACTTTAACAAAGTCGGTTTTCACATCCACACCCTTCGCCCAGGGTTCAGCAGGCAGGGAAGCCTGTCCTGCACCGTCGACACCAAGATACGCATCCAGCACTGTAGTTTGATCACTGCCAGGTGCTGCCGGGTTTACGCACACTGCCGGTACCCCCTGATGATTAGGTTTACCAAACAAAGAGTTCTCAGGCGGCGGCGCGTCACTGCGAAAACTGGCGTAAGCAACGACGCAGCCGGTCTGGTCAGCGGAATCACATTGCGGAATTGAAGCGAAACTTCCCCCTTTGTCGCCATCAATATCCATTTGAACGGGAGCCCCGATCAGCAACGCGGAGATCATTTGCTTTTTCAGCTGCGGATCACGCTCAAAGCGCTTTTGCAGCAGAATCGTCAGCATGCGAGATCCCTGACTGTGTCCTACCAAAACAAAGGGACGCCCCTTATTAAAATGTTCCAGGTAGTAATCAAACGCTTTCTCTACATCCTGATAAGCCAGCTGGCCATTACCTACGGAAGTCAGCCCTTTCTCAACACGGGCTCTTAAAGCCATCAATGTCACTTGACGATACATCGGCGCGTAGGTTTTGCAGACTGACTTGAATCGAGCAAACTGACTTTCGATGACCCGATGCTCTTCATCATTGGCCGTCATATCGCTGTTGTCAGACTTATCCAGCGATACCGTGGGATACACGTAAAAGCAATCAAAGGCTGGATCTGTAGCAGCCACAAAGTCTTCTCGCTCAGTGCTGCCATCCGCGTTTACAATCGTTGCGGATAAATCCGCATTACAGGCGTCGCTTTCTCTCTCAGGCAGACACAACCAACTTTCATCTTTCGAGTAATCAGCAGCTTTCAAATCATTAACCGTTTCTACTGGGGTATCGGCAGAAAACACTGCCGCAGAGAATAACAAACCGAAAACAGACGCCGTTTGAGTCGCCGTTTTAATTAACCGAATGTTTCGCATTATTCATTCCTTGTTATTGTTGACCGAACAGACGTCTTAGCAAAAGCCGCCCCCGAGCTTAAAGCATATGCTTAACAGTACGTTTAACGCACTTCGCCAATGAGATTATGCGGATTGCTGAGAATTCTGATACGACCAACCATGAACGGCTGAACATCTTTGTATTATCTGATCTGCAATACGTGTTTAGAAACGGGGAAGGATCAAGCGGTTTGAGCTTGCAATGCCTGTGCAAGATCCTCAAGGGACATGGGCTTACCAAACAGAAAGCCCTGAACGATGTCACAGCCATGCTCTTTGACAAAGCGGTACTGGGCCTCGGTTTCAATACCCTCAGCAACCACTTTGAGATTCAAATTATGAGCCATGGTAATAATGGTTTTGACCAAGGTTTCATCGTCTGCGTCGTGCCCCAGATCACCGACGAAACTGCGATCGATTTTTAAGGTATTCAACGGGAATTGCTTTAAACGGCTCAAGGAGGAATAAGCTGTGCCAAAGTCATCAATGGAAATCTCCACGCCGAGAGCCCTAACACCCTGTAATTGCTCCAACAAGCTGTCCATTGAGGGACCAATCAGGTTTTCTGTAATTTCCAGCTCCAGAAACTCTCCAGGAAAACCGGTTTCTTCCAGTACATTAGCAACTTCTTCGGGAGCGGCTCGACGAAAAAAGTGTTGCGGCGAAAAGTTCACGGATAAATGGAGAGGCATCTCGTCTCTGGAGAACTTTGACAGCAATTCATTACACGCATGCACCATTACCCACTGATCAATGGCGCCAATCAAACCACACTCTTCCGCCAGGGGAATAAATTCGGCAGGCGACACCGCACCCAGCTCGTCATCAACCCAGCGCAACAACGCCTCTACGCCAATAATCTCAAGCGTAGCAACATCCACTTTCGGCTGATAAAAAATATAGAAGGCCTCTAACTCGATGGCCTGACGCAGCTTGTTTTCCATTACCAGGCGACGCTCCATCTTTTTATTCATATCCGGAGCAAAGAAAGTCAACCGATTCCGGCCTTTATCCTTGGATCGATACATGGCGGTATCGGCATTTTTCAATATTTCAGAAGCACTATCACCATCACCCGGAAACACACTGATACCGATACTGGTGGTTAGCGTCAGATTATGCCCCTTTAAAACCATCGGCTCGCTAATTTCCTGAATGATTTTATTGGCGACATCACCCGTGGCTCCCGGTGACAGATCCGTCAACAGGATGGCAAATTCATCCCCACCAAGACGAGCCAGGGTATCATCGCCTCGCAAGCACAATTTTAACCGCTGAGAGACCTCCACCAACAAAAGATCTCCAACGCCATGCCCCAACGTATCGTTAACCACTTTAAAGCGATCCAGATCCAGGAATAGTACGGATACATGTCTGCCGTGGCGACGCGCATGCAGGATGGCATCCTGCAGACGATTATCAAACGTGATGCGGTTGGCCAATCCGGTTAGCGCATCGTGATAGGCCTGATGTTCAAATTTTTTCGCAAGTTCAGCCAGCTCTCGAGTACGTTCATCGACCTTTTCTTCCAGCAATCCCTGAATCAACCGCAGATCTTTGTCTCGCATCTGTATCTGATCCAGCATGTCATTGAAATAATCGACTAACGCACCGACCTCATCATTGGTGATGCGCTTTGCCCGTAAACTGTAATCCCGACTCTCGCTAATACCACGAGTTGTCTTGGCTAACGCGACAATCGGATGGGTCACGCGTTTCTGCAAATAATGAGCAATAAAGTACGCAAGAAGTAGAGATACGGCGAAGACCAGACAAGCCAACAACAATTTCAAGAACTGCTTTTGCAACCAAACGCTATTGTCAGCCAGCAATAAAATTTTACCGACGCGTTCCCCGTCAAAATCAATATATAGCTGTGTAAACCAAAGGCCGCTCAGCGTTCCCTGATCTTTCTCGGGCAAGCTGTGGGGCAAGACATCCGGCGAGCGCTCATAGTCTGCAAAGGGCTTTCCATCGGCCAGATACAAAGCCGCTCCCACAATATTAGGCTGACTGGACAAGCTCTTCAGCGTCTGTCGGGCTGTCTCGGCATCATCAAACACCATGGCCGCAACACTGTTATGGCCGACAATACCCGCGGCCGCACGCAATTGCTCAAACACCTGAGCCCGTGAAGAAAACCAGTCGTTGGCAGTAAAAGTCACGGTAGCTAACAGCAGCGCACAGGCGGTCGTCACCAACAGTACCTCTTGGATTGTACGGCCAATCGTTTTACTGCTGCCAGCGACTACATTCTCAGAACTTTTCACACGCGACCTCAGGTGTTTTCATCCACAATACGAGCCAGCCTCAGAAGCCTGGAACTAAACTTGAGTCCAGATCGATGGGCTGCGGACAAATTTACATCAAAACCAAGCTTGCTTCCTTTGCGCACCAGCGCGACGTGTACTCCGGGATAGCCTTTCCCGGTAGACTCATGGGCGGTCAAATCAGCCACCACTAGCAGTGGTGTCTCTCCACTCACTAAAGGCGCTCTCAGATACTGTTCCATCCCCGCCTCGGAAAGCAGCAGCAAGTCACACACAGCCAGATTATCGGCATCTGTGATACGCTGGAGAGCAAGCTGACGGCCATCCACTGTATGATCATGAATAACGTCATAAGCGGAACCCAATACATCTTCCCGATAATAACAAAGCGTCAAATGCTCCTTGTGAGCAGCCACAACATCCGCTGGCCAACGAACAAACTTGGCAATATTCAACACAAAAACAGCCTTCACTTTCTGTAGCTGTAATGCTTGAGCAGAAACCGCCTCGTCCTCAGCCATCACGGACAGAGAGAGAGTCGCACACAGGCACAGAACCAGTGGATAAATCCACTGCGTACGATTAACACTGCCAACACACTGCATCATTTTCAGATACATCAGAACACCGGAGTCCAGGTCAACTCAAGCCACAACTGGCGCCGGGCTTTTTCGGTATTGTATTGATTGCCAAAGTCAGCGGCTGTGTCATAAATCTGGGTATCAAAAAGATTATCAATCCCCAAACGATAACGCAGCGTCGAACCGAGATCGCCGCTCAGGTACAGGTTTGTGAGCACATAAGCATCGGCATCATCCCGATCAAATTGATTGCGGTCTTCTCGTTCGTTGTTGTAAACCAGCGATAGGCCAATTTCATGCCTCTGCGCAAACTGATAGGTTGCCGTCATACTGCCAGTCCATGTGGCCGCGTATAACAACGGTTTCACATCATAATCGACATAGGCTGCGGTAAACCGAGTCGACAGACGATCGGTCAACCAAATATCCAGTACCCCCTCTGCCCCATAGGCCGTGTATTGACCCTCAATATTGCTGAAGTATTCATCCGCCCCATTCGGCGTCGGCATTTCATGAATAAAGTCTTCAAGCGTATTGTGATAGAGGGTTGCCGACGCTCTGTAGCGCCCACTATTGAGGTAGTAACCCAACTCAAGAGTCTTAATTCTCTCGGCATCCGGTACCGAAGGTACAAATGATGTCCCTTCGAGCACTTTCAGATACTCACGCAACGTAGGTGTACGAATGGCCGTGCCATACATCAGCTTCCAGTTGTGTAAGGGAGTAGGTGAATAATTCATCGCGATTCGATAATTAAGGTAATTGTCGAACTGCTCAAAATCATCGTAACGAAGACCTACAGTCAGGCTCAGCGTGTCACTGAGAGACCAGACGTCCTGAAGAAATACCGCATAGTCCTCGCTGGTCATGCCGGGTTCACTCAACAGGTCACCAGTCTCCGGCATCGAGAAGAGACCGCGATTGAAACGAAACCAGCGGGTATACTCCGTGTCTTCGGCTTCTTCATAACGCCAACTGACACCCAAGGCAGCCGTGTGTTCACCCCAGCGCTTAAGCCCTGTCAGTGAGATCCCAGCCATGGTCGCATCCTGACGCTCTTCATACCCCAAAGCCCCGGTGGGATGTACTTTCTCATATTCCCGTATGTTTTCTTGTTGATAGTAGACATTGGCTTCCAAGCGCCCGCGATCGAGATCACCCACCTCATAATTTAGAGCCGCAGACCAATATTCGCTATCAACATAAGCATCTTGAGTATTGGGGATAAACAGGAAAGGCGTCTCGTTGCGCATGTAGTCGATCTTGCCGGTCAATCCAGGCGCAAGCCGAGCCTTCAGGTATAAGCTTTGATAGTCTTCATCCAGGGGCTGTAAAGTCTCGCCGCCGATGAAGCTGCTCCGATCTTCATCAAAAGGGGCCTCCTGATCCAGGTAAGAGGCGAAGCCCTGTAATCTGGAACTGTTATACATCGCCGAGACTTTCTGACGATCGTAATTACCCAGCTCAAGGGTCGTCGTCAGTTCGGGCTTATCGGAGAGCTGCTTGGTGGTAATAGAAATCAGACCACTGAAAGCATTGGCGCCATACAGACTGGATGCAGGACCAAGAATGACCTCAACCTTTTCTACCTGCTCCAGGGGGAACTGATCACCGAGAGAGAAGTGACCATAATACAGCTGCTGCTGACGTACACCGTCCACCAACAGAACAAATTTATCGTTATATCGCTGAACAATCCCTCGTGCCCAGACAGACTGATGACGCTTGCGATGCTGATTGATTTGTAAGCCAGGAATGAATTGCAGCAGATCATCGATCCGACGAACACCGAAGCGGCGAAAATCTCGGGCGGTAAAACTGTACACCGTACCCGGAGCTTTACTCGTCTGTGTTGGCAGCAGATTGGCCGCAGTAAAGACCTCCATATCCGCCAGCTCTTCGAAATTCATTTCCGCCAGCTGATCAGAGTCCTCATGCTGATCTTCCGCCTGAGCTGTAACCGCGATGATTGATACCACCGCCACTGCACTCTTCAGCCAGGCATTCCCCCAGTCTTTCAATTGATCCCACATCTTAATCGGCGTCTCACCCATCCAATGGGAGTTAACAACTCCTGGCCAGAATTGACTCACTAACAGAGTAAGCCTTCATTTATATGAAAGGTATTTTGTCGTGATTCCGTCACTTTGACCAGCCCCCGACCCGAGGTTTATCGAACAGGTATCATCTATTCCCGATCCAGGGCATGTTTTGACGTTTGTACTCACTGGGTGACAGACCAAAACGTCCCTTAAAGAACCGCGAGAACGCGCTCAGTTCTGAATACCCCAAAACGGTGGCGATATCGATCAAGGAGGCTTCAGAACCCGATAAATAAGACAAGGCAAGCTCTGAGCGCACCTGAGCCAGCAGGTCTTTAAAAGAAAACCCCTCCTCTCTGAGACGGCGCTGCAAAGTACGGGGGTGTATTTGCAAAATATTGGCCACGCGAGCCTCCGAGCAGTGACCGGTACTCAGCAGAGAGCGAATCAGATGCTCAACCGTCGAGGCCAGATTGCTCTGGTTACGGCGCTGCAACTCACAGACATAGCGGACAAAGAAGTCTTTTAGCTCAGGATCCGCCGCGCTGATGGACACATCCAGTGCAGAGGCATGGATGCTCAACGCATACACTTCCTGATCAAAAAACAGGGGCGCGTTGAAAACTTTTTGATAGTAGCGGATGTCCTCCGGCTTTTTATGGCCAAAGAAAACGCCATTGGGACGCCAGTCTTTACCCAGAAAAAAGGTCATCAGCTCCATCGCCACCCCCAGAGCCAGATCGCACATTTGGGGATTACGGGGAACTCCGGGCGTGACATCATCGTAAGATAAATACGCTGTGCTCCCCTGCAGCTCAACGCCCACTACCGACCCCGGATTATGCAAGTCGACGTAACGCGACATCATCATCAGCGCCTCTTTCACATCGGCACACTGCCTGGCCAACAGACCCAGAGGCCCCAGAACATCGACCCCCTGCCGCAACCCCAGTCTGAGGCCAAAATCGGGACACCGTGTGTGATCGGCAGCCAATTGCAGCGACCGCACAAAAGCAGTCGCAGATAGCAGTGTTTCAGACTGTTGTAACTGTTCGAGGGAAATGCCGACCTGCTCCAAAATCGCCGCCGGATCACCCTCCAACTCCTCCACCAACTCCGGAAAGCCCATCAGCGCAGCCGCGCGAATCAAATTGTCCATCTGCCTACCTGTATCAACAGCCCAAACAACATCCTTATGCAGGTGTCGCATATTGTCAAACGCACTCTGCTTTTTTGATGCTACAGTTACTCCATAAACAGTTACTCCATAAACAGTTACTGCGATAACACGATAAATAACAGCATGCCTTACATGCCACTTCTCTATCCCTGAAGGAATCATCCTATGAATGCCATGCCTCCAACGGCTCTCAGCGAGCAACTGGTCACCGATTTCAACACTCAGCGAGCACGCTACCTTCAGGAGCCAACCGCCAGTTACGAGCAACGCAAGCAAGATTTGTTAGCGCTGAAGAAAATGCTGAATGACAATGTTGACGCTATTGTTGACGCCATCAGCCAGGATTATGGCAATCGCTCGCGGCACGAAAGCCTGTTTGCAGAGATCATCTCCGTCAGTGATGGCATTAACGACACCATCAAACAGATGAAGAAATGGATGAAAGTGCAGAAGCGGCATGTCAGCGTGTCCATGTTTCCCGGCGCCAAAAACCGAGTTATCCCTCAACCGCTGGGTGTCTGTGGTCTGATTATTCCCTGGAACTTCCCCATTAACCTGGCCTTTTCCCAGCTCACGGCGGCTTTCGCGGCGGGCAATCGGGCCATGGTCAAAATGTCCGAGAACTCCATTGCCCTGACCCGTCTACTGATTCAGCTGTGCCCCAAATACTTTTCCGAAGACAAACTGAAGTTTTACGAAGAAACCGGCGAAGTCGGCATCCAGTTTTCCCAGATTCCCTTCGATTTGCTGGTATTTACCGGCTCAGGCCAGACCGGTCGCAAGGTTATGGCTTCGGCGGCACAGAATCTGACCCCGGTGGTCTTGGAATTGGGTG
>NZ_CBFIHX010000117.1:0-10670 GCF_965662505.1 Pseudomaricurvus sp.
GTCTCCTGCCCTATATTTTGGCTTAACTCGTTTAATTGAACCTGACTGCTCTAAAGAGTCAATATTGTTTGATAACTCGTATTGTGTTCCCATACCTGTCTCCCCAAACCAAGGAATAGCTGGGCCTGAATTAACTTCAATGGGTTGGGAAATGTCATAGGCATTGTAAGGTTTATGCTTTGTTTCTTTGGGTAAGGCTCGGCTTGAAAAAGAATTTCCTTCAGGTGAGACAAAGCCCCCAAAGTCTTTAAATTCTCCAGCGTCGTTATGGAATCCACCAAACCTGTCTATTCTTGAGCCGGGCGCTAGTATTTCCTTTTTGATGTACACAAATCCTCGATTTGGTGGCCATGATCCAGGTCCAAGAAGTTTTTCTAGTGCAGGCCAGTCTTGATCTTTCCATAATTGATAGCCAATTGCTGCTTGGCTCGAATTTTTAAATACTCCCTTGGATCTTTGTTGAAAGCCATTCCAAGAATTTTCTTTACAAGATAGTCCAGAAGGATCTACCCACCCAACCGGGTTCGGCGCATATCGGTAATTATTGGTACCACCCAACAACCCAACCGGATCCTGATGAATAAACCGTCCAACACTCGGATCGTAATACCGATGACGATTGTAGTGCAGGCCGGTTTCACTATCAAAGTATTGCCCTTGAAAGCGCAGGGGGTTGGATATGCGGGGCTTGTCGGCGAAGCCGGCCAGTTGGCCGTAGGCTTTGTACTGAGCTTGCCAGACGATATCGCCATTGTCGTCGGTGATTTCCTGGGGGGTGCCCAGGTGATCCAGGTGGTAGTGGTGGATCTTGTCATCTTTGATCAGGGCTAGCGGCCTGAAAGAGTTGGGCTCGAACAGGTAGTGCTGGCTTTGTACGCCTTTGGGCGTGTGGTTGGTTTCTGACCAGAGTACGTCGCCGTTCCAGCAGAAGGTGGTTTTCTTTTGTTGTTTGGATTTGATGTGGGTGACGGTTTTGCCTATGCGGCGGCCGAGGGCGTCGTATTGGTAGTAGGTCTTGAAGCCGTCTTTTTCGACACTGGTGAGTTGATTCCAGCCGTTGTATTGGTAGTTGGCCGTCAGTGACTGGTTTTTGCCCCGCTTTTCCTGAATCAGGTTGCCACGTTTGTCGTAGCTGAAATGGCGGTCGCCGTGCAGACGTAGCTGGTTGCCTTGGTCGTATTGGGCTTCACCGTCGTTACTTTTAAGCAGGTTACCAGCGGGGTCGAAATCGAAGGCTTCTTTGATGGCGCCGTCTACTTGTGTCAGCTGGTCATTGCCGTCGTGGGTGTTGGCGTTTACACAGGCGACGAGACAGGTCTTCGATTTGTGCCAGATTACCTGCGGCATTGTATTTGTAGTCCCGCTGGATTACGGAATCGTCTTTGGCTTGGCCTTTGACCCACTGTTGGATCAGCCGCCCCATGGGGTCGTAGTCAAAGTGGCTGGTGAGCGCCCCCTGAGTGCGCTGGCTCAAGCGACCGGTCTGATCATACTCGCAGCGTATAACCGGTTTGCCGTTGTGATCTACGCCGTATAACTGCCCGCCGGGGGTGTGCTGATAGCGAATGTGGTGATCGTCAGAACTGGTGGTGGTGCGCCAGCCGCGTTGGTCGTATTGATGGTTGAGACTATGGCTGCTGACGTCATCCGAGCTGTCGTTATCACAGTGTTCAGCGATCAGTCGGCCGCTGGCGTCGTATTTATACCGAACAAACGCATCGTTGTTGTTGGCGGCGGTGAGTCGGCCCAGAGCATCGTAGTGGAACTCGGCCACGTCGCCGGAGTTGTTGCTTTTTCGCAGGAGGCGCCCAAGAGGATCGCGATTGAACTGGGTGATCACGTCCATGTCGCGATGTTCAATCAGATGGCCAGAAGGGTTGTAGCGGTACTGCTGTTGACGACCGTCAAAACCGATTTCTTCGATCAGGCGTTCGTTGCCGTCGTATTTGAGCTGATATTGCTCGCCTTTTTCGTTGATTAGGCCAATCAGGTTGCGTTCCTGATCGTATTGATACTGGAATCGTTGACCGTTGGGGTCGATACGTTCTTCTACTTGAGAGAAGCCACCGTAGCGGTATTCGGTGGTGCGGCCACTGGTGTCAGTATGGTGCGTGACCTGGCCGGCTTGATTGTATTGCAGCTGGGTAACGTCGCCTTTGCTGTCGGTAACTTTGGTCACCCGGCCTGCGGCGTCGTATTCATATTGGGTAGTCTGGCCAGCGGCATTTGTGACGCTGTTTACACGGCTCCAATGGTCGTATCCGTATTCGGTTTTCCGGCCGTCAGCATCGATCTCGCTGAGCAGTTCGAACTGGCTATTCCATTGCAGCTTGCGTTTGCCACCTTCGGGGTCGGTCAGGGTCTCCAGTTGTCCGCGCTCGTTGTAGTCGTAGCGCCAGGTGTTACCCATGGGGTCACGGGTTTCTGTGAGTAGCCCTTGCTGGTTGTAGCGACGCTGCCAGTGATTGCCCAAGGCATCGGTAATCAATGCAGGCAGGCCTTGAGAGTTGTAACGAATGCGGGTGCTGTGATTCAGTGGATCGGTAATGCGCGTGATATTCCCCAAACCGTCGTAGCGGTAGTAGGTGGTTTGACCGCCGGGAGAGGTCTCGCTGCAGAGGTGGCCATAGCTGTCGTAGAGGCGTTTGGTGATACCACCTTCTGGATCGACTTCTTTGACGACTTTGCCGTTTTCATCGAAATGGTATTGTCGGGTTTTGCCGTTGCCGTCGGTGGCGAAGCTGATTTTACGTTTCAATTGCCACTTAAAATGGTAATCGTAAGCGCCGTTATCAGCCCATTGACGCTGACAGCGAGCGTCTGGTGTGTGTTGATCCCATTCAAACAGGAAGTTTACACCAGCGTGTGTAGTGCGCTGCAGGATGATGTGATTGTCGTATTGATAATGTTCTGAAGCTCCGCTTTGATCTTCAGCCTCGATCAGATCATTCTGATCGTTGTAGACGTAGCGGGCGAGCAGGGTATCAACGTCCTGATTGCCATGAGCGCTGTGAATCTCGGTAATATGTCCTTGATCATCGTGGCGAAACTCCAGAGTTCTGCCCCAAGAGGTGATCAGCTTGTTGGGCTTTCCTTTCAGATAATCAATGTTGATGCTGTTGTTAAAATCGTCACGCAGTTCAGCCAGCGGTAAGTGTTGGCTGATACCGTCTGCCCGGAAGGTGCGGAGGGGGGCACTTTTGATGAAGACCTGATAAGTGTGCTCGCTTTGACGATGCAAGGTCATTTTTTCGCTGCGGTTGCGGCGACTGTGCCCAATGACAGGTTGTACAAAGCGGACGACGCGACCTTCCAGTGTGTGGTAATAGACAAAACCGTTATCGATGGTCAGACGTTCACACAGTGGATGGGTCCAGCCGTGACCAAGCCCGAAGTTTTCCGGGTTACTGGTGCGATAAGTACGTTCCCATTGGAAAGGAATGGGACCAGGGAGGGTAAAGTCGGTCAGAGGAAGGAGTTCCTCGCCAGAGACCATGCTGACAGGGTCACCCTCACAGGGGGTATCTTTGGTGGCGTTTTTGTCGCTGGCTTTATTGTCAGCCTTGCTACCGCTGCTGTTATTTGCAGAGGAGGCCTTCTTGGGTGGGGCTGTTTTCTTGTTAGAAACACCGCCATTGGAAGAGGTAACAGATACAGTGTCGACATTAGCAGCGCCGCCAAAGCTATTGTTTGCTTTGCCCGTGTTGGCTTGAGCCTGGACGACTCCGATTTCAGGTACCTGTTCGGTTTCTTCCGCCTTGGCGCTCAGACTTTTGGGGAGCGGTTGATCAGAAGAAAACTTAAAGACACGGTAATCACCTTGCAAGATTAACGTTTCAACAGTGTTGTGATGGGTCTTGCTGAGTGCGTTTGTCAGGTTTTTTTTACCCTCATCCGACAGGCGAGAGAAAAAGATGGAGTACTCACCTTTTGTCCGAAATTGTTCAGCGTGAACATTTTGGGGTAAATCTGCAGGGGGTTGGGTGCTTACGAGGTAACGATTCCCCTGAGTATCATCAATGACTAAAGGGGTTCTGGCGTTCAGTGTCTGACCATCCATTGTCTGACTATCCATTTTCGAAGTTGCCTTACGTCGCGGTTTTGCTAATAGGTTAAAAGCTGAGTTGAAAGTGTTTATTGAGCCTGCTTTCTGATGGTGACATCCTCTCCATCTGGCCCAGAAGGTGGCGTAAACTGCATTGCAGGTGCATCGATGGTTTCGCCGGATGCAGGGTTAGCTGTGTATTCAATAATTCCGACACTGATATTGTCCTTTCCGCCAAGTAGATTGGCGTCGTCAATCAGTCGATAACAGCACTCGAGAGCAGGGCGGTGGGTGGACAACACGTAATCCAGCTGCCCATTATCCAGATATTCTGTCAGACCATCACTGCACAGCATCATCAGGCAGCTATGAGTCAGTTGAAAATTATTAATAGTTGGATCAACAGAAGACGTTACACCCAGTGCTTTCGTGATTTGGTTGCGAATTTCACTGGCTCTGGCCTGGTCTTCATTAAGGTTGCCGCTGTCGATCATTTCCTGGACAAGGCTGTGATCTTTGGTTAGCTGTACGAAACCCTGTTTATCCCACAGGTAAACACGGGAATCACCCAGGTGGGCGATGGTTACCTGGCTTTCCCAGATGACGGCCATAGCTACTGTAGTACCCATGTGCCCAAGTTGTGGGTTAGCTTCTTTCTCTTCAAGAATTTCCTGGTTGGCGTTGTTGACGGCTTCAATTAATGCCGACTGAATCATCAGTTCCTGCTGCTGAGGTGTGCACGACTGAAACGTGGGACTGATTAACAGTTCAAGATGTCGGCCAATGCTGTTAACTGCAATCGTGCTGGCTCTGGCGCCACCGGTATAGCCGCCCATACCATCAGCAACGACAACATAACCAAAGGGCAGGGTCGGATGACTGTACCAACGGATGTTGTCTTCGTTCTCATTGCGAACCTGGCCGATATCTGTGCGGCCGTTGATGGCAATACGTGGAGGTAATTTTGAAGGCATTTCACAAGTCCGTTTTGCTGGGGCTAATCCTTGAGAGGCGATTTCTTTCTAAAATTCGCTCTAACTATACGCCTGAATTCATCAGGGAGCCGATTCTAACGTAGAAGCTCAAAGCGGTTGAAGCCCTTTTTATTCAAATTGCGAGATTTAATCCGTTTCTTGGTTGAACCGTGATCGAGTGTGACTTGCCTCTCATTTTTTATTTGGACGAACTAATACTAAAGTGCCAATTAACATCAATTGATAATGTCATCAGTTTTTTGCATAATGCTGCGGCACAATAGAGCATGAACTCAGGGAAAGAACTGTAAGGATTACACTACGCTCATGGCCAGGCTTCCGCGCTTTAATATTGTCGATATCCCTCAGCACATTGTTCAGGTTGGCCATAATAACCTGAACTGTTTCTTCGATGATGAAGATTACGAATTCTATCTCCACAGTTTGAAACTGGCAGCTGATCAGTATCAGGTAGACGTGCATGCGTATGTACTTCTACCTGGCTCGATTCAAATTGTGGCGACCCCCCGAGTGCCGCAGGCCATTTCTTCCATGATGCAATCGTTGGGGCGGCGTTACGTTCAATATGCCAATCACCGTTACAAACGTTCCGGAACGCTCTGGGGGGGGCGTTATAAATCCAGTCTGATTGATTCCGAAGCCTATCTCCTTAGCTGTTGTCGCTATGTTGAGTTGAAACCTATGTTTCAAAATCTGGTGGAAGAGCCAAAAGATTATTTATGGTCCAGTTTTCGACACAATACGGGTATCAAGCAAGATCACCTTCTTAAGGATCATAAGGTCTATAAAGGATTAGGTGACTCGAGAAAAGAGCGGGCTATCGAATATAGCCGATTGTTTCGTTACGACTTTGACAAGCGTCTACTTAACTACATTGCGGAGACAATAAAGTTGGGGCAGGTTCTCGGTGGAGATGCTTTTAAAGATCGTATTGAAAAAATTGCAGATAGACCTGTCAGGCCTATGAAAAGAGGTCGGCCGAAATCGATTAATAAAGATAAAGACAAAGTTGATGCTTAGGTATTAAGTTGTATTTGGTTTTCTGATTTTTTTGTCGTGTTTTCTTGTTGGTTTTTGAATTGTTTAAGCTGCCCGCCATTCTAGCCTTTATTTTATTTTATATTTTTTTAGGTTTTCTAGTTAGTCAATGATGCCTTTTTGTGTTTTATTGAAAAATATATTTTGTAATCTTGTTTGAGAAAATGGTGTCAGAGTCGATTTTAGTGGCAGGGGCTTACACTCCCTATCGATTACGCTGTAGAACTTATGTTTAAAGGTTTTACCGAGAAAGCCCCGTTCTGAAAAATACTTAATGATTTTGGGGTTTTGGTTAAATGGTGTCAGAGTGGATTTAAAAGTTGATTTTTAGGGTTTTGAATTAAAAAAATATTTGTTTAAATTCAATCCGCTCCTCAAGTGAGCACGCAGCCAAATCTAAGGTTTACTTATTTAAATGCACAGTGTTTTTGAATGCCGCGTTTTTGAATGTTGAGTGAATTGGATTGGTAAGAGACGAAATATTTAATTAATTTTGTTAATTGTAAGTCAAACCAAATAGAAAGAGGATTTCATTAATGGCTATCTACATGAATTTTAATGCTTTGGCTACCAAAGGTAACGTAACGGCTCAAGGCTATGAAGACTGGATCGAGGTAGAGTCCTTTAACTTTGGTGTAGGTCGTGGCATTACCATGGAAGCTGGTGCTATGTCTAACCGTGAAGCTACCCGCCCAAGCCTGAGCGAAGTAAGCTTCACTAAACCACTGGACTCTTCATCTGGCGGTTTATTCAAAGCTTCTGTCACTGGTGACGAAGGTGTTGTTGTTGAAATTCACGTTGTACAAACTGGCGCCAACTCTGTTGAGAAGTACGCTGTTTACAAGTTGGAAGACTCCATCATCTCCAGCTACTCTGTGAATGCTTCTGCAGGTGGTCCACCACAAGAAGCTATCTCTATCAGCTTTGCCAAGATCGAAGCCGATCTGACTCATGCTGATAAAACCAACAAGAACACTGCTAACATGCGTGTTGGTTACGACCTTACTACAGCAACTCCGCTGTAATAACGGCCTGTTATCCGAAAGCCGGGCTCCGCTATACAGCGGATGTCCGGCTTTTTGGTGATTGTACAGTTTGTCTTTCACTGGATATAAGCTCTTAACGATCAGCGGGTAACGCTATCCCGTGAGTGGTAATTGGTGAACTGCACCGAATATTTGAGCTCGAAGGTTTGAATGCCGGCGAGCATTATGGCTCAATAAATCTTATCTCGTGAAATATTGACCATTTAAGTCATCTCAATAGAAAGCATTTTAACCATTGAATTGATTAGGGAAGATTAACAAGGTTATGCCTATCTTAAACCAGGATCACCGATTAATACGCGTAGACTCACCATTGGGTGATTCAAAGTTTATTGCTACTTACCTTACCGGTCAGGAATTTGTCTCTGATCTCTTCAAATACGATGTCGAGCTGTTTTCAGATGATCATGAAATCAAACAGCAGGATATTGTAGGACACCCACTGACGCTGTCTATTCACAATAATGGAGAGGATGATCCTCGTATTATCCATGGCTATGTGAATCAATTCTCTCTCTACGATGTTGATGCCAGCGGGTTGAGGTGTTATCGGGCAACGGTTGTGCCTGGCTTTTGGTTTTTAAATCTGGGTTCTCAGAATCGGGTTTTTCATCAAAAAGAAGTGAAAGCAATCCTTGAAGAAGTCTTTGCGGACTACAAAAAAGTGGTTTCTCTCAAGCTTAACCTGACCGGGAGCCATACTCCGCGTGAATATTGTGTTCAGTTTGATGAGAGCGATTTTGAATTTGTCAATCGCCTGATGGCGGAAGAGGGGATCAGCTATTACTTCAAACATGCTGAGGGCAAGCATGAGTTGATTCTAACCGATAGTAATCAGGACTACTTTGATTGCTGTTCCGGCAAAATAGAATATGACGGTGGCGGTAGCCAGCCCGATAAAAGCACTGTTCACCGCTGGCAGAGAGACTTTTCATACCATACGGGTGGTTTCGAGTTTAAGGATTACAATGAATTCACCACTTCAAAGGATAATCTGAAAAGCGGGAAGACTAAGAACAAGCTTAATGATGTCACAAGTTATCAGATCCAGCGTTATGGGGCCTATGAGTTTAAAGCTGAAGGGGATAACAAGCACAGCTTCGAAGATAACGTCAATAAGTTGGTTGTTGACCGAGCACTCGAATTTCAAGAAATGGGTTTTGATATAGGGAGTGGTGCCAGCGATGTGGCTGACTTCGCCGCCGGAGGGTGTTTTCAGTTTGACCATTCATTGTCCAGTGAAAAGGGTAAATACCTGCTGACTCAGGTGAAGCTCACTGCGTCTGACGGTAATAACCGAAAAACCTCATTTAAGAATGAGTTCACCTGCGTTCCTGCGGATATTACGCCCAGACCTGATCCAGCCGGCTTTGAAAAGCAAATCCACCACCCTCAGTTGGCAACTGTTCTGGAGGTAAAGGCAACAGAGTCCAGTGGGGCGGAAGACCTGTATACCCAAGTTCAAGTGAAGTTTCCCTGGAACAGTAAACAAAACTCTTGCTGGGTTCGGGTGATGCAATCATTTGCGGGTAAAAACTGGGGGGCGAACTTTGTTCCACGCGTGGGGCAAGAAGTTGTGATTAACTTCGTCAATGGCGACCCTGAAAGACCTATTGTTACGGGGGCGGTTTACAACGGCACCAATACGGGTCCCAAATACACCTCAACCCAAAGCGGTTGGAAGACGGAATACGATAAGAGTAAATTTAACGAGCTTAGGTTTGATGATAAGCCAGGCGAGGAAGAGGTGTATATGGAGGCAGGGAAAGACCATAATTTCCTGATCCATAATGACCAGTCAGGTAAGGTTGAAAATGATCAGACACTGGAGGTGGTCAAGAATCGTACGATTACCGTGTCTGAGGGCAATGAGAGTACGACAGTCAGCAAGGGCAATCAGACCACGACCGTAAGCTCAGGCACTCAGACCGTAGATGTTCAAGGCGCCATTAAGATCACCTCTAAAACGTCGATCACCCTTAAAGTAGGCGGTAGTACTCTTGAGATGACCCCGTCAGGCATCACGCTCAAAGCGATCAAGATAGACAGTAATGCCAGCGGTATGAGCACTGTAAAAGCCGGGGGTATCCTGACCCTGAAAGGCTCTATGACGATGATTAATTAGATCATGAACAGGCTGAACTCAACATTGGGTGTTTGGGACAGCGACTTAAGAACTCAGTCTAAGGAAAACAGGACCAGGGCTAAGGAAAGCAGGGCAAAGTCTGTGGAAAACAGGACAAAGGCTAAGGAAAACAGGACAAAAGTTCATGAATGAGTGGGTAAAAGTAACAGCGGTTAATGCGGGCGAATTGATGGCCCATTTTGAGTTAGACGAAAAAGCTGCTGAAGTGCTTCATCCTGAATTGAATCCTCAGGGCGGGGTTATGGCACTGGTGGATGCTGAGTGTTACTACGATGCCATAAAGCTGCTTGCGCATGGGCTGCCCAAGCGGGAAGCTGTGTGGTGGGCCTGTCTGGCTACCCGGCAAACCCAGTCGCCTGAAACTGATGAATCAAATGCCGGTGCATTGATCGCAGCAGAAGCCTGGGCGAAAAAGCCGACAGAAGAAAACCGACTTCGTTGTGCGGAATTTGCCAAGAAAACCCGTTACGAAACACCGGCCAGTTGGGCGGCAACGGCAGCGAGTTGGTCGACAGGAAGTTTGGCTGAGCCAGGAGAGCCAGAGGTAAACCCTCCCGAGTTTCTCTATGCTCACGCGGTCTCCGGAAGTGTGACTCTGGCTGGCGGACAATTTAATGAAAGTGACCCATCAGAGGGGATGCTGCGGTTTATCAAGCAGGGTATCAATCTTGCTGAAGGTGGCAACGGATTGATTTGAACGATGATGTTAGTGATTTTCCGTTAATGAGTACCTTATGCGGATATTACTTGAAGCTGCGTTATCGTATTCGATGATTCAGCCCGTTTAGCAATTTAAACGTTAACGATTTAGGAAAACAGTTATGGGAATGCCTGCGTCTAGAATTACTGATATGCATGTATGTCCAATGGTCACAGGAACGGTTCCCCACGTGGGTGGCCCTATCGTTTCGCCTGGTGGTCCTACAGTGATTATTGGTGGATTGCCTTCGGCTACAGTTGGCAGCACTTGCGTGTGTGTTGGTCCTCCTGACACCGTTGCCGTGGGCAGTTCAACGGTAATGATTCAGAAGAAGCCTGCGGCTCGACTGGGGGATTCTACTGCGCACGGTGGAAAGATTGTAGTTGGGTGCCCGACAGTATTGGTAGGTGGTTAAATTGCTTAAACGATTTTCAGTACTGTTGTTCCTTATTTTTCTTTCAGGTAATGGATTTGTTATGTCTATTTTTGATGCGGGTAAAGTTTGTACGTTCTCCAAAGTGTCCGGTGTAATTCTAAGGGGGGGGGAGCCGGTCTCGGGAGCAAGAGTTATCAGAGAAACCGATTTTCAAAGTAAACGCAGGGACGAAGCTGTGACAGACGATCAAGGGTATTTTGAAATGCCTTCGCTGTTTGAGCGCTCAATCACAAGTCTTCTGCCTCAGGAATTTGTTGTAGGGCA
>NZ_CBFIHX010000118.1:0-10584 GCF_965662505.1 Pseudomaricurvus sp.
CTGAACCTTTTGGAGGCTAGATAGATGTTGAGACCAGTTGATGAGCTGTCTGAACTGGCGCCTTTCAGTCAAGCGGTAGTACGTTTGATCCGCGCCATTCCCGAAGGCACCGTGTCAACCTACGGTGATATAGCCACAGCGGCAGGAAGTCCGCGGGCTGCGCGTCAGGTGGTTCGATTGCTGCACACCTTGTCGGCCAAGTATCAGCTGCCCTGGCATCGGGTGATCAATAAGGCGGGCAAGATTGCCCTGACCGACGAACCGGCCTTCGAGTTGCAGAAGCAAAAGTTAATGGCAGAGGGGGTTGAGGTGACCGAAGCCGGTCGGGTTGATCTGGGTCAGTACCGCTGGCTGCCTTTTCTGGAAAACTGAGCCTGTCTGGTTGTTCGCTTGTGAGCAGGCGATTGAGAGTTGGCTACGAGTTATACGGTTTTGACTATCAGCTTATTAAAATCAATTAATTTCACTAATTTTCGCGTAAACAGTAACCTGTTTATCAATCAAACAGCACTTGGATTGGAGAAAGCTTATGTCCCGTTACACGATTTTTGGTCATCAACAATGTGGTTTCTGTCGTCGCGCCAAGCAGGTGCTGGAAGAGAAAGAGCTGCCGTTTCGCTATGTGGATATCCACGAAGAGAATATTTCCAAAGCGGACTTGTCCAAAACCGTCGGTCAAACCGTGACCACAGTGCCCCAGATCTTCTGTGGTCAGGAATACATTGGTGGTTTTGAGGCGCTGGAGAAACATCTGGCTCTCGCCGAGGCCTGATCGCCCGTAGAGCTGTTTCTGTTGGTCACTCTGTCTGTGGCCAGCTTTACTCTAAACCAGATTTTACTGTAAACCAGCTGTTCCCGAGGGAGCCGCTGGTTTTTTGCGTCCGGGCTTCGGAATTTCACAGGATTGACAATTTCCCATCTCATCGGCAAACGAAAACCTTTATGCTTGGGGGTAATAAGTCGCTAAGGAATGGGGGATATGGGTGTTTTCGGAGGAAATCCTGTGATCAGAGCTCAAGCTGCTCAAAGGATCGCGGGATCGTTGTGGTTATGGCCGTTGTTGTGTCTGTGGCTGCTGTCGTGCGCAGGTGTTCAGGCGGCGGGGATGGATTACGAGTCGCGCACCATCCGTCTGGCCATGAGTCAGGAGCCCCCCGACCTGAACGCCATTACTTCCACCGATGCCGTCAGCGGTATGATTCTCGGCCACGTCATGGAAGGCCTGCTGAGCTACGACGCTGAAGGCGATCTGGTAGGAGGTGTGGCCGAGCGCTGGCAGCTGCGCGATGACGGTGCCACCTTCTGGTTACGCGAAGATGCCAAGTGGAGCGATGGTTCTCCGGTGACCGCGCAGGATTTTGTGTTTTCCTGGCAGCAGGCGGTGACGCCGGCGGTGGCTTCCGAATACGCCTCCATTTTGTTTCCCGTGTTAAACGCCCAGGCCATCAACGAAGGCCGAATGGATCCTTCAAAGCTGGGGGTGCGGGCGCTCGATGATCATACGCTGGAAGTCTCCCTGCACCAGCCCTGTCCTTATTTTCTGGGTCTCACGGCCTTTCGTACCTTATTTCCGGTCAAAGAATCTTTTTATACCGCCAGGGGCTCGCGCTATGGCGCAGACGCCGATGAGCTGCTCTATAACGGCCCGTTTACCTTGTCGAAATGGGTGCACGGCGCTTCTGTCAGCATGACGAAAAACCCGCACTACTGGAATCGTGACAATATCTGGTTGAACCTGATCGACATTCCCTACATCACCGAAGACGCCAATGCGCGGATGAACCTCTATCGCGATAACAAGGTGGCCATCGCCAGCGATCTCAATTCCGAGAGCCTGGATGGTGCACTGCGCGAGCGTATGCAGATCAAGACGTTTCTCGACGGTGCTATTTTCTATATTGAGTTCAATCAGCGCGACGACCGGGTGACCCGCAACCGCAACCTGCGCAAGGCCATTCAGCAGGTTTTTAACACCGATGATCTGGTGTACAAGGTGATGGGCAGTCCGGGCAGCTACCCGACGTACACACTGTTTCCCCGCTGGATGAAAGGCGAAAAGGATTTCTTCGTGCGCGAACACCCCGCGCAGAAGCCGGAATTTAATTTGGAAAAAGCCCGGGCTTATCTGAAAAAAGCGAAACAGGAACTGGGTGTCGAGAAGCTGCCACCCATCACACTGTTGGCGGATGACAGCCCCGGCGGACAGAAAACGGCAGAGTATTTGCAAACCATGTTGGGGCAGGCGCTGGGGCTGGAGATTCGTGTGGACATGCAGATCTTTAAACAGCGGCTGGCGAAGATGGGCGCCGGTGAGTTCGATCTGGTGGTGTCTGGTTGGGGGCCGGATTATGACGACCTGCTGACCTATGCGGATTTGTTTGCCAGTCACAATATGAACAATCGCGGTCGCTACAACAGCGCGGAATACGATCACTGGGTTGAAGTGGCACAGCGCTCGCTGGATACGAGCGAGCGGGTGCACGCCTTTGATCAGTTGCAGCGCCTTATTTTTGAAGACGCTGTTATCGTGCCTCTCTATGAGCGAGGCCGGGTATATGTAAAGCATCCCCGCTTGAAAGGCGTCCTGCGTCGGGCCGTGGGGGGCGATCCGAATTTCAACTTTGCCTATATTGAACCTCCGGCCGATTCATAAAGTGTTGCAGCGGCCTTTTCATCATCCGAATAGCGTTGTCCGAATGAATGGTGTTCCACTCAGAAATCGTGTCGTATAAATGAATAATTTCGTACGAAGAAATAGCCACAACCGATTTGCACAAGGAACTGCGCAGTGACTCAGTTTATTTTAAAGCGTCTGTTGTCCGGGGTGATTACCATCTGGTTTATCGCCACCGCCACGTTTATCGCTATGCATTCCGTACCGGGTGATCCGCTGGCCAATGAGAAAGCGGTCGCGCCTGAAATACGCCGCAATCTGGAAGCCCGCTACGGACTGGATAAACCGGTACTGCAACAGTACGGTATTTTTCTCGGCAACATGTTGCGCGGCGATTTTGGTATTTCTTTCACGCAGAAAAATCGCTACGTCAACGACATCATCCGCGAGCATTTTCCTATCTCTGCTGTTCTGGGCGTGTTGGCCTTAATCATTGCGACGGTGGGCGGTGTAATCTGGGGTGCTTTAACTGCCGTGTATCGGGATCGCTGGCCCGACAGTGTGATTATGTTTCTGGTGGTGATAGCGGTGTCGGTGCCCAGCTTTGTGTTTGCCATGCTGGGGCAATTGGGGATTCTCGCCATGAACGAATGGCTCGGATTTTCCCTGCTGCCGGTAGCCGGTTGGGGGAGTTTCGGTCACATGTTGGTACCGGCTCTGGTGTTGGGGCTGGGCACCATGGCTTACCTGACACGCTTGATGCGATCCTCCATGTTGGAAGTGACCAGCGCCGATTATATTCGCACCGCGAAAGCCAAAGGCGTTTCGCCGCTGCGGATCTTTTACAAGCATCAGTTGCGCAACGCCATCTTGCCAGTGATCACGGTGCTGGGGCCTTCCATTGCCGCCATCACTACCGGTGGCTTTGTGGTTGAGCTGGTGTTTGCCATTCCTGGATTGGGGCGCTTTTTTGTTCAGGCGGTGCAGCAGTTGGATTACACCGTAATTATGGGCACAACCGTTTTCTATGGTGCGTTTCTGGTAATCATGGTGTTGTTGGTGGATATCCTCTACGGCTTTATTGATCCGAGAATCCGTGTCGGTAGGGTCAGGGGGTGATGGCATGAATCAGACGTTGAATTCCAATCCGACATTAACTTCAAACCCTCAGCTGACTCCGGCCGATTTCGAGCCGCTGGTGAAAACCCGTTCGGCGGATTTGATTGTGCGGCCGTCGCTGTCTTTTTGGCAGGACACCTGGCAGCGACTGAAGCGCAATCGCCGAGCTATGGTTTCCCTGTATTTGATTATCGGGTTGCTGTCGTTTTCTTTTGTGTTGCCGCTGTTTGTTTCGTTTGATGTTGCCGAGCAGGATTTGACGCAAATCTCTCAATCCCCGAGTCTGGAAAAAAGTTCACTGGTGGTGGATACCACACCCTGGTCGGGTCGGTTTGTTGAGCCGGAGGCGCGGCAACAGTTGCAGCAAGCCGCTTTTGATTCCGCGGCGAAAGTGGAAGGCCTGCGGGTGGTGGGCGAGGCCAATACAGAATCAGTGCGCCTTTCCTGGCAGCCGGTGGCAGGTGGTATTGCTTACCGCGTTCATCGTCATTTGTTGGTGCCCAGTGGCGCGACGGATTTGGGGTTGCCCTTGGGGCAAACTGATCAGCCGGGCCAGATTTCTTATGAGGATCGCCTCAAACTGCAGAACGTCAGTTATTTTTATTCAGTTCAGGCTGTCGATGGTGATGGCCGCTTGTCAGATTACAGTACGGTAGAGGTGAAGCCTCGTCATGCCATCAGCTTGCGGGCTGCGCTCAGTCGCGGCCTGGTGGAGGCTGACAATGCAGACGCTATGCTGGGGCAGGAGATCGAGCTGAAACGTCATCTGATGGGGACGGATTATCTGGGGCGGGATCTGATGGCCAGACTGGTTTACGGCGGCCAGACCTCTTTGTTTATTGGTATTGTCGCGCCGCTGCTGTTCGTCGCCATGGGCATTCTCTACGGCGGGGTATCCGGCTATCTGGGTGGGCGTGTTGATGAAATCATGATGCGCTTTGCGGACTTTGTAATTGCGCTGCCTTTCCTGTTGTTTATGATTTTATTTCGCGTGGCCATGGGCATTGGGCCAGGAGAAAGCGGCATCACGCCGATGTTGATTGCCATGGTGTTGTTGGGCTGGCCGACCGCTGCCAAGCTGGTCCGCGGGCAGGTGCTGCAACTGCGGGAGCAGCCGTTTGTTGAGGCCGCTCAACTCATGGGTGCAAATACCCACTATTTGATTTGGCGACATATGCTGCCCAATGTGATGGGAGTGGTGCTGGTGTCACTAACCTTTTCGATTCCCTCGGCGATTTTTACCGAGGCGTTTCTGTCGTTTATCGGTATGGGTGTGGCGCCACCGACTCCCAGCTGGGGTGCGATGTGTAACGACGGAGTGAAGTCGTTTATGAGTCATCCCCACGAATTGCTATTCCCCGCGCTGTTTATCAGCTTGACGGTATTGGCGTTTAACTTGTTGGGTGACGGGCTGCGAGATGCCCTCGATGCGAAGATGAAAGGTTGAGCATGAGCGTAATGGATAATTCTCAGTGGAATAGCGAGCCGGGCACACCGGCGCTGGCCGTGGACAATTTGCAGGTGGAGTTTTCAGCTCAGGGTGGACGTGTGCAGGCTGTACGAGGCGTGTCCTTTTCGGTAAAACCGGGTGAAACTCTGGGCGTGGTAGGAGAATCAGGCTGTGGTAAATCCGTTACCATGATGAGCGTTATGGGGCTGATTCCGATGCCGCCGGGCAGAATTGTCGGTGGCTCCGCCAGACTCAATGGCAAGGAGCTGTTGCACTTGCCGGTGAAGCAGCTGAACAAAATTCGCGGTGTCGACATCAGCATGGTATTTCAGGATCCCATGAGCGCACTGAATCCTACCATGCGCATCGGTGAGCAGATTGCGGAAACCCTGATGATCCATAAGGGAATGGGTCAGCGCGATGCATTAAAACGTGCGGTGCAGCTGCTGGATCGCACCCGAATACCGGAAGCCAGCAAGCGCGCTCGTCAGTACCCGTTCGAATTTTCCGGCGGTATGTTGCAGCGCGCGGTGATCGCCATGAGCCTCGCCTGCAGTCCGTCTGTCCTGGTGGCGGATGAGCCGACCACGGCTCTGGATGTGACGATTCAGAATCAGGTACTGGAGTTGATGCGAGAGATT
Source organism: Pseudomaricurvus sp. (assembly GCF_965662505.1). Taxonomy (NCBI): domain Bacteria; kingdom Pseudomonadati; phylum Pseudomonadota; class Gammaproteobacteria; order Cellvibrionales; family Cellvibrionaceae; genus Pseudomaricurvus; species Pseudomaricurvus sp. The sequence continues at coordinate 5,825 of NZ_CBFIHX010000118.1, forward strand.
CAACGGGAAGAGGGGATGGCGATTGTGCTCATTACCCACGACCTGGGTGTGGTAGCTCGCATGGCAGATCAGGTGGCGGTCATGTACGCAGGACAAATTGTGGAGCAGGGCAGTGTGGACGATATTTATTATCGCAGTGCTCACCCCTACACCCTGGGTTTAAAGTCAGCCATGCCCACAGCCTCAATGCACGTGGATGAGAAATTGATGGCGATCCCCGGCAGTCCGCCGGATTTGTTCTCACCACCGGTCGGTTGTGGGTATTGCAATCGCTGTGATTACGCCATGACAATTTGCGAACAGCGACAGCCCGATTTGATCGCACTTGATTCAAATCCGAATCACCGTCTTATCGATAAGCACGCGTCTCGTTGTTGGTTGCAGCATCCGCAGGCGGAAGTAGACGTGGACGCTCTGTATCAGAAGAGGGCGCCCACATGCTGATGAAAATTCAAAATTTAAGTAAGCACTTTCAGGTGGGCGGCGAAACTCTCTATGCCGTGGATGATGTCAGTCTCGACATTGCAGAGAATTCAATCGTCGGTCTGGTGGGTGAAAGCGGTTCTGGCAAATCGACACTGGGAAAAACCCTGGTAGGGTTGCATGAAAAGTCTGCAGGACAAGTGTTGTTCCGCGGACAACCTCTGCCCAATCGCTACACCTCTGCTGACTACCGTCGTCTGAGTAAAGACATTCAGATGATTTTTCAGGACCCCTACGCGTCCCTCAATCCGCGGATGACCATTGAGGAAATCCTGACGGAGCCCCTGCGACTGCAAGCCGGTACTCAGACACGCAACGCCAAGCAGCGGCGGGAGCTGGCCGCCAACTGGCTGGATAAGGTGAGTTTGAATCCGGCGTATTTGGGGCGCTATCCCCATGAGTTTTCCGGCGGTCAGCGCCAGCGCATTGGCATCGCCCGGGCGTTGATTACCGAGCCCGGCTTTGTAGTCTGTGACGAACCCATTTCCGCGCTGGACGTATCGGTGCAGGCGCAGGTAATTAATCTGTTGGGTGAACTGCAACAATCCATGGGGTTAACCCTGTTGTTTATTGCACATGACTTATCCATGGTACGCTATATTTCAGACACCATGGTGGTGATGTATTTGGGTTCAGTGATTGAACAGGGACCCTCTGATGAAGTGTTTTTTTCGCCCAAACACCCGTACACTCAGGCGTTGATCAAGTCCAACCCGCTGGCTGATCCGCAGCAGGAAAAACAGAGAGTGCATGATGCCATCGTCGGTGAAATTCCCTCACCGGTGAATCTGCCTGCGGGGTGTCGCTTTGCGGGGCGTTGCGACCGGGTCATGGAACGCTGTCGCCGGGAGCGGCCTTTACTGAAAGTGGTTGCAAAAGATCACCGTGTGGCTTGTCACTTATACGATGAAGCCTAGCCGTCTACTCTTAATATAAATTACAGCTTGTCATATAAGATACCGGTTCTGCCCAGAAGGTATCTGCTCCAATATAGAAGGTATCTACTCCATTATAAGGGAAGGCCGATGATGTATTTGTCGAAAGGGGTACCCGAAGTGTCTGGCAAGATAGCTCACACTGTACCTCACCGCCTGAACCCTGAGCATTTGATTTTTCTCTTTGTCTGTCTGGCCTTGTTGATGATGGGGCCAATGGCCATGGCAGAAGAAAGAGTATTCTCAAAACCTTCGCTGTCGGCTGAAGAATTGGTGGAAGAGGCTGAAAGAGAGCTGGCCAAAGCGTCGAAGCAGGTCGGACATGCCATGTGGTTGTCGTCGACCTATATCAATCACGACAGTCAGGTGTTATCCGCCGAGGCAATGCAGAAATACACATTGCTGTCGGTGAGCTATGCCAAGCAGGCTGCCGCCTATGACGATCAAACCTTGGATCCGGTCACGCGAAGAAAGCTGATCCGCTTAAAACAGGATTTGACACTCCCTGCGCCGGCACACACGGAGTCCGCTAGAGAGCTGGCTGACCTGGGGCTCGAAATGGAGTCCATGTATGGCGCAGGGAAGTATTGTAATGACAGCCGTTGTTACACTCTGGGTGAAATGGAAAGTGTGATAGCGCACAGCCGAGACCCTGAATTACTTAAGGAGCTCTGGGTCGGTTGGAGGAAGGTTTCTCCCCCCATGCGCAAACTGTATGCGCGGCAGGTGGAGATTGCTAATGCGGGAGCAAAGGAGCTGGGTTATCAGGATCTCAGTACCTTGTGGCGCTCCAAATACGACATGCATCCCGATGCCTTTGCGGCCGATATGGATCGCCAGTGGCGCGAAGTTAAGCCGTTATACAGCGCATTGCAGTGTCATGTGCGTGCGAGGTTGCAGGAACATTACGGCGATAAGGTTATAACCGATAGCGGGAAAATACCGGCGCAGTTGTTGGGTAATATGTGGGCGCAGACCTGGGGCAATGTGTACGATCTGGTGAAGCCTGTACCTGTGAAAAAGTCCGGCGGCCTGCCGATGTATGACACTCAGGACAATCATACTCTCGACAGCAGGATTAAGGCCTCCGGCATGTCCGAACGGGATATGGTCAAAATCGGGGAGGCCTTTTTTACTTCGCTAGGGTTTGATCCGTTGCCGCAAACTTTCTGGGAGCGCTCCCTGTTTGTCAAACCTCGAGACCGCGAAGTCATTTGTCACGCCAGCGCCTGGAACGTGGATGATCAGGATGATCTGCGTATTAAAATGTGTATCCAAAAAAACGCCGAGGACTTCCAGACGATTCATCACGAGCTGGGCCACAATTTTTATCAGCGCGCTTATAATCAACAACCCTACCTGTTTAAGGGCAGTGCCAACGATGGTTTTCATGAGGCTCTGGGCGATACCATAGCCCTGTCCATCACACCGGGTTATCTGAAAAAACTGGATCTGATTGAGCGGGAGCCTCCAGCGACAGAAGATCTGGACTACCTGATGAACATGGCACTCAACAAGATCGCGTTTCTCCCCTTCGGCCTGCTGGTGGATAAGTGGCGCTGGCAGGTGTTCAGTGGTGGGTTGCCGTCAGAAGACTACAACAAAGGATGGTGGGAGTTACGAGAAGCCTATCAGGGCATTGAGCCGCCCGTAGAGCGCACAGAAGCCAACTTCGACCCCGGAGCCAAGTACCATATCCCCGGCAACACACCTTACACTCGCTACTTTCTGGCCTTTATTCAGCAGTTTCAGTTTCATCGCGCGCTCTGTAATGAGATAGGCTTCGAGGGCCCTCTGCATCGCTGCTCAATCTATGGCAGCAAAGTCGCCGGTGATAAGCTCAAAGCCATGATGTCCATGGGGGCCAGCCAACCCTGGCCAGAAGCCATGGCAGCGTTGACCGGACAGCGTGAGTTGGATGCCTCCGCCATTAATGACTATTTTGCGCCATTAATGACGTGGTTGAATGAGCAGAATGCAGATCGTCAGTGTGGGTGGTAAATCGCCGTTATAGTTAAGCCTTCCTTGGCCGATAAACTACTGGAGAATCCTTAACGCTTCCTAGCAAAACCTCAATACGGAGCCACATGATGTCCACCCAGAGGGCTGAGCACTCCCAGGGCGTGCTGTTATTTCGCCTTTCAGGCAGCCAGATGTTTGGTCTGGGTACCTTGAAGATCAGAGAGCTGATCCCATACTCGCCGGTGACTGCCATGGTTAAGCAGCACCCTAGTGTGATTGGTGCGTTAAATTTCAGAGGCAAAACCATTACCGTCATCGATCTGGCTCATGCTGTGGGCAGACGTCCTATTGCCGAGGAGGAGAGGGAAGGTTGCTACATCATTGTCACCGATGTACAGCGTCAGGTGGTTGGCTTTCTGGTGCGCAATATTGAACGCATCATGCAGACCAATTGGCGCGAAATTCAGGCACCGGATACCAATCTGGGACATCACGTTTACATTACTGGCCTGGTTAAGGAAGAGGACAATCTTGTCCAGCTGCTGGATGTCGAAGTCATTATGTCCAGATTATTTCCTTTATCCCCCGGCAGGGCGACGGCTACGATTACCGATGTGCAGCGTGAAAGACTGAAACCGCTCCACTTTTTACTGGTCGATGACTCGCGAACTGCCCGAAAGCAGCTGAGTGACGCTCTGGATATCATCAACGTGCCCTATCACTTTACCCATGATGGTCAGGACGGACTGGACTATATGTGCCAGCAAGCCGCTGCGGGTAATCCCGTGGACATCCTGGTCAGCGATATTGAAATGCCCGGGTTGGATGGTTATGAGCTGGCGTTTGCTATTCGCGATAACCCCCAGTTGTCCCACACCTACATCATTCTGCATACCTCGCTTTCCAGCGAAATCAGTGTCAGTCAGGCAAAACAAGTGGGTGCTGATGAAGCGCTGACCAAATTTGATGCCAGAGAGTTGATTGATGCCATGTTGCGTGGCGCCGAAAAGGTTGCGTGGTGTTGATCAACTTTGTTTACGCACGAATTGTGCTTAATTCTATTCTTACTCAGATTTTGTCTTGCCAGCAAAAAAAGTCATTTGATCCGCGTAAGCTTTCTTGAAAGCCATGCGTCCAGTAGCTTTAACGACATATTCTCGGCAAGCGGGGTAGCCCTCTAGGCCATCGAATCGATTCACCAGCCTTAATACATCCGCCATGGCAATATCAGCAACCGTAAAGGAGTCTGTCAGCCAGGTCTTTGCCGTCAGTTGTTGTTCCATGTTCTGTAGGCGGGCTTTAAGAAAGTTGTCCAGGTGTTGTCGCCCCGGGGTGATCTCCTGATCGTCTGAGAACTTGAAAATTGACCAGGGCAGGGCT
>NZ_CBFIHX010000119.1:0-10547 GCF_965662505.1 Pseudomaricurvus sp.
TGTTGAGTCATTACCAGCCCTCGGCGGGTGGCGTCATACACGGTTTCTCCGGCAGCATCGAGCAGGCACAACAATACTGGCGCTTGGGATTTTATCTGGGTGTTGGTGGTACCATCACCTACGAGCGGGCCAAGAAAACCCGTCGCGCGATTGCCGGTATGCCACTGGAGAGTTTGTTGCTCGAAACCGATGCGCCGGATATGCCTCTCGATGGTTTCCAGGGACAACCGAATACGCCTTTGCGTTTGCCCCGTATCGCACAGTGTCTGGCGGAGCTGAGAAAAGCGCCGCTGGCGGATATCCAGAAGCAGACAGCGCAAAACACGCGCACGCTATTTTCTCTGCCTTGAATTCTTAATGATTGAATCACAAGTTATGACGTTCAACAGCACCGCTTTTAAGCAGCAGTTTCCCTTATTTTCTCACCCTGAAAATGCCCAGCTGGTGTATCTGGATAATGCCGCCACCACTCAGCGACCGCAGTGCGTCATTGATGCCATGAGCGATTTTTACAGTCGCTATAACGCCAATACACATCGTTCCAGTCATCGTCTCGCTCGCGCTGCCACCAGCATGGTGGAAATGGTGCGTGGCCAGGCGGCTGACTTTCTCAATGCCACAGTCCACGACGAAATTATTTTCACCCGCGGTGCGACAGAAGCTCTGAATTTGTTGTCGCAAAGTCTGGCAAGAACATTAAAACCCGGTGATCAAATCCTGTTGTCGGCGGCCGAACATCACGCCAATTTGGTGCCCTGGCAGATGGTGGCGAATCAGTACCAGCTGGAGCTGCGTTTTTTGCCGGATGTTCAAGGTGAGCCGCAACTGGATAAATTGCCACAGCTGTTAAATGAAAAAACCAAAGTGGTGTCGCTATCGGCCGCCTCAAACGCACTGGGTTTCAGAATTGCGGTTGAGTGGATTAAGCCCCTGTTACCGGAAGGTTGTCAGCTGGTGGTGGATGCCTCACAACGGTTGGCTCACGATGTGGTGGATGTGCAGGCCTGGGGTTGTGATTTTCTGGTGGGGTCAGCGCACAAATTTTACGGTCCGACGGGCATTGGCTTGTTGTATGGCCGGGCGGAAAGTCTGGCTGAATTGCCACCCTGGCAGGGTGGGGGTGAGATGATCTCTCAGGTCACGCTGGAAGGCAGTGAATACGCCGCAGCGCCCCACCGTTTTGAAGCGGGCACCTCATCGCTGGCGGCCATTGCCGGGTTGGGTGCGGCGTTAACGTTTCTGCAAGCTCAGAACCGCGAAGCCATGGCGACCTATGAGTCGCATCTGAATCGCTACCTCCACAGTGAACTCACTCGTTTGACACAGACCTTGCCCATCAAACTGCTGACCTCTCACACCAATAATGTGGGTATTGCGTCTCTGGTTTGCCGTCCTGAGAGCACGCTTTCGGTGAGTGATATCGCCCATTGGCTGGATGAGCACGACATCGCGGTGCGAGTCGGTAATCACTGTGCGCAGCCGTTGATGGACAGTCTCGGGCAGGCCGGCAGCTTGCGGGTGTCGTTGGCGGCTTACAACAACCGCGAGGATGTAGATGCGTTGATCGCAGCGTTGGAGAGTCTGCCGTTTGAGTCGCGCGATACGCAATCCGCCACGGCGACAGGAGATGGCTGGCTGGGGGATGATCTGAGCAGTGTCTCTCTGGAGGATTTGGAAAAACAGCCCAGTTGGCAGAAGCGCTACCGTCAGCTGACCCGCTGGGCCAATTTACTGCAACCGAAACCGGAGATTCGCAAAGACGAAAACCGGGTGCGGGGCTGTGAATCCGAGGTGTGGATGGTGCATCAGCAGCAGGGCGATCGCCATTGCTTTGCTATCGATACGGATTCCCGCGTGATTCAGGGGTTGTCCGTACTGTTGCTGGTCTTGCTGGATAATCAAACCGCCGAACAGATTCGGGCGGTGGATGTGAATCAAACTTTTGTTGATCTTGGGTTGGAAAAGTACCTCAGTGAATCACGCAGCAACGGTTTTCGGGCGCTGCTGGATCAGATGCTGGGGTATTTGGGATAGAGCCTTCGTCTATCCATGTTGTTGGTTTTGTTGTCGTTGCTGTTTGAGCACAAACTTTTCCAGCGCGCGCGACACCGCCACAAACCCAAAGGTGGCGGTGACCATGGTGGCGGCACCAAAGCCGCCGCTGCAGTCCAGTTTGGTTCCCGCTTCTAATCCGGTCTTGGCCTGACAGGTGCCTCCGTCTTCCGCCGGGTAGGTCATCTGTTCAGTGGAATAGACCGCTTCGATGGAAAACACGCGCTTGGGGTTGCGGGAGAAGTTGTGCCAGCGACGCAAGGTGTTGCGGGTTTTGGCCATCAGCGGGTCGTTGGTGGTACGGCTCAGGTCGCCACTGACGATTTGACGGGGATCCAGCTTGCCGCCGGCAGAGCCCACGGTGAGGATAATCTTCTTTTGCCGCTTGCAGTGATTGATCAGCGCCGCCTTGACGTAAGCGGCATCGATGGCGTCAATCACGGCATCGGCTGAAGCTGGAATCAGCTCATGCAGGTTGTCTGTCTCTAAAAATTCATCAACGGCGTTTACCCTGAGCTCAGGGTTGATGTCCTTCAGGCGCGCCGCCATAACGTCGATCTTCTGCTGACCGATGGTGCTGCTCATGGCGTGGAGCTGGCGATTGCTATTAGTGATGCAGATATCGTCCATATCAATCAGGGTGATCTCGCCGATACCGGAGCGTGCCAGAGCTTCCGCAACCCAGGTGCCGACACCGCCGATACCCGCCACTACGAAGTGGGCGTTGTGAAACGCTGTCAGGGCAGCTTCACCGTACAGCCGAGCTATGCCTCCAAAACGCTGGCGATAAGCATCAGAGAGGTCTGAGGGCTTTGAGAGTGGCGGGTTCTGGTTCATGGCGTATCGTTTGGCTCGGTTGCAGTCTGGATAGGGGGCAGGCGCGGAATTCTATCAAAACCCGTCACCATCCCCTAGTGACAATAAGCTCGACTAAATGGTCATAAAAAACCAGTCTTTAGAATGACTTGGTTGAAGAGAATTGCTTGTGTTTCAGCGTGCCGACGATAGTATGAGCAAATTAAAGCAGTTGGACGGTTTAGGGATGAATATCCATGCCGTTATAGAGATACTGTTACAGATTTACAGGAATTAGCAGAAAGACGATGAAAAACCACCGAAATAGTCCCGCACCGTTATTTGAGCGTATCCGTGATGTCTTTAAACACGGGTTTACCATCGACTGGGTAACGGCCAGCTTTATCTCAATCACCCATGTCATTTGCCTGGTCGCAACGCCGATCGCTTATGTCTACGCGCCCGACGGCTTTTGGCAGGTTATGCTGGGCTGGACATTGATTCATGGTCTGGTAGGCAGCTTGTCCACCACGGTCTATTCCCATCGCCTGGTGTCCCACGGTGCGGCGAAGCATGTCAGCTGGCCGGTGCATATCGTATTTGGGTTTATTGGTCAGGTGATGGCCATGCAAGGCAGCGTACGTCGCTGGGCTGCGATGCATGTTATTCACCATGGAGTGGATCGCAGTGGTAAGCATCAGCTAGACCCCTACAGCGCTACCTGGTTTAAGAGCACCTGGCGCAACTTTGTCTGGTCTCACATGTTGACCTACTTTTTCCATCACCCGGATACCGGGGCTCAGGAGAAGGCCTATGCGGTCAAAAATGCGACACCTCTGGTGTGGCAGGACAAGCTGTATTTGCCACTGCTGGTGATACTGAACTTCCTGTTGCCGTTGGTGTTGGGCTTCTTCCTGACGAATTCCGTGGTGGGAGCGTTGTGTCTGATGGTCGCCTCCATAGGCGGATTTATTCTGGCGCAGCACAATACCTGGACGGTCAACAGTGTGACCCACATGTGGGGCTTCACCAAAGGTGCATTCAGTTCGGCCAAGAACAACTATGTCTGGATGGGGCCTATGGGTGAAGGCAATCACCACGCAGACCATCACGATTTTGCCCGCGATTACCGCAATGGCTTTGGCTGGAGTGGCTGGTTGCTGGATCCGACCCGTTACGTGATTCTGATGTTGCGTGGCATGGGTTTGGTTAAAGGTCTGCAGCGTGCGACCAAGCGTCAGGAGGCGGAGATTATCGCCCGTCGCGAGTTGTATTATGCTCAGGTGAAAACCCAGCCCACTCGCTGGGAGACCTGGGAGTCCAAGCTGGAAACTTTAAAAGCCGAATGGCTGGAAGCGACTCATCAGTGGGAGGCTTTCAAAGCCAAGCGCATGACCCTCAAGAGTATGCAGTTGCCGAAGTTTGAGTTGCAGGAAAAACTGGATGCACTGAAAGCGGAGATGGAAGTGGCGCATCGTGCCATGAGAGCCCGTAAACAGGCCTTCTTCGATGGTATTCACGAGATGTTGGTGATGCAGTGCAATACCCCGGCTCAGATCTGAGCCGGTTCCTGAATTCATAAAAAGAGCGGCTTAGGTCGCTCTTTTTGGTTTCTGGCTATGAAAAGTCTGCCTCTACTAAGCGTTCAACTACTAAGCTGCGTTTTCATCCTGCTTATAGAGCGACTTGCGAGGCTGGGCGAAGACCTTTTCCACCATGGGCAAAAAGAACTCCAGTGATTCGCTCTGATACTCAGGATCAAAGCTGTTCTGATCGTACTGATGACAGAAATGCGCACAGGCCTGATAGTAGGGGCTGTCTTTAAAATTGTCCCGCAGGTTGCGGTCCAGTCCCAGATGGTGGAAAAAATAGTAGCCCTGGAAGATGCCGTGGTGTTTGACGATCCAGTGGTTTTCCTCGGAGACATAGGGCTCCAGCAGGACGGCCGCCACATCGGCGTGGTTTAGAGGCCCCAAAGTATCACCGATATCGTGCAGCAGAGCGCAGACCACGTACTCGTCGTCGCGTCCGTCGCGGTGGGCCCGTGTCGCAGTCTGCAGACAGTGTTCCAGGCGGTCGATCGCAAAACCGCCGTAATCGCCGCGCAGCAACTCCAGATGCGCAATACTACGTTTCGGCAGCTCGCTGGTAAATTCCATCATATGTTCGGCAATGCACTGCCATTCTTCGGCAGTGCTGTCGGTCATCGCGGTAAAGGTTGATTGTTTTATTGTCATTATGAGCTCCGGATTTCAGGCTGCTTGGGTGTCATCAGAGACAGCTTAGGACAGATTCCGGTGCTGAACTGTCAGCTGGATGACAGTTTGAACAACTTACAAGATTGAGCCGCTCATCTGAATCCAGTTCAGTGGGGCAGTGCTCGCCCCGTTATTTCTCAGCTGCATTCAATACTAAACCACAGTTAATACTAAACCACAGTCAATGCTCAACGATCTGGATTTCCTGGAAGCCGATATCGTGAGCGGCTTCAGAGGCGGCATCCAGCGATGGAAAATGGCAGGCTTCGCCTTTGGCGGTGGTCAGGTGAAGGGTGTGCCCCCAAAGATCGTGGCAGTCGATATGCCAGCTGCCGTCCTGATTGTCGGGGACGGCCATAACGTCGCTGAGGCGACCGATTTCGTAGAGAGTGCGCATGTGTGACAAATCCATACATTTTCTCCTGAAGGGTCAAAGCCCATGGTTATTATTGTCAGATGCCTTGTGTGTCATCTGGCAATAAGTATAGGAAGAAAATACGGAACTGGCAGAATCCCTGACAATCCATTGTCGAGGGGACTAGAAAATAGAGAAAATTTAATTTAAATCAGTAGGTTATCGGTTTTTGATCAGGCGAACCGCTGTTCCAGATAGCTGATGATATCCCCGGATTCGTACATCCAGCGGACCTTGCCTTCCTCTTCGATACGCAGGCAGGGGACTTTGATGGCGCCGCCGCCATTGTGCAGCTCTTCACGATGCGGACTACCGGGCTTGGCGTCGCGCAGATCGATGGGCAGGTTCAGGCGGTGCAGTGCCCGGCGGGTTTTGACACAAAATGGGCAGGCGTAAAATTGGTACAGTGAAAGCCCCTGGGCGGCCTGTTCTACCTGCTTTTGGGCATCTGGCGTACGTTTGAGTTTGCGGGGACGGGTAACCCAGTCTATCAGGACAATCAGTCGTCCCAGACCTTCGCGGAGCAGTTTGAGCAGAAACTTCATGAATTTTCCTCGCTGGATGAATCTTGTGGGCGCGCATTATAATGGAAACTCCCTGCCTGCGCAGGTTTGCTCTTTATCCATCGCAGGTTTGTTCCCTATATGTACCTAGTCGAGGTTTATCTAATGCCCACCGCCTGCGCCCGCCACATCCTGGTGAAATCCAAAGCCGAAGCTGAAAAACTGAAACAGAGAATCGCCCGCGGGGAGGACTTCGGTCAGTTGGCGAAAAAGCATTCCCGGTGTCCGTCAGGCAAGAAGGGGGGCAATCTTGGGGAGTTCCGTCCGGGCGAGATGGTCAAAGCGTTTGATAACGTGGTGTTTAAAAAGCCCCTACTGACGGTGCATGGCCCCATCAAAACCCAGTTCGGGTTTCACTTAATCGAGACCATCTACCGCGATTGATGGTTTGTCTTTGGTTGTTTTGCCTTGAGCAGCCTTGCTCCGGGCTGTTTGGATCAGGCTTCGCCTGAAGCCCTTCTCCAGCTACTGCCGGATTTGAGTCGCCACTGAATCTGATAGTCCAATGTCTCTTCGACCGTGGGGCGTGGCAGTTCGTGGCTCTGGCTGGAGTTGCCGCTGGGTTCGCGATCAAATTCACAGTTCACGACCCAGTCGTCTTCCTCCTGGAACACTTCAAAGACCGCAAAGCCATCCCCGGGGAAAAAGCGGCTGCGCACCTCACAATCAATTTCCGAAGGACTGTTGACCGAGAAGGTTTCATTGGCCGCAAACAGGTCGGGGGTGGAGTTCACGAAGGTGAACGGCGAGTAAAGACCTGAACTGTGTACCGAGTAGATGTGCGTCTGAGTCTCAGCTTCTTTGTGGTGAAGGGTGATTTCCACCGCGCTGGAGAGGTGTTCGTCACCGGAGAGAAACACCAGATTGCCGATGTTGTGGTTAGCAATAAAACTCAGCAGCTCGTGCAGGGTAGCAGGGTAACCATCCCAGGCATCCGAGTGGATACAGCTGACGTTATCCTGAGCGCTGTGCAGGCGTCTTGGCAGCAGCATGGAGGGTGACAGGATAAATCTGGGGCGGTCGTCCGTTTGCGGCTTTTGCAGCCACTTTTTCAGTTCATCCATCTGCTGTTTGGAAATCAATTGTGCTTCTCCCACCGTGGCAACATTGTCTGCAAAGCTGTTTAAGGGCACGTCTGTGGAGACCGTGCGTCCCTGCCGTTCTGAGCGGCTGTCCAGCATGAAGAACTCAAAGCCCTGCTGTTCGAAGGTGTACCACAGAGGGGTGTCGGCGAGGTTTTTACCCCGTGGCGTTTGATGCAGGTTTCTCTGAAAATTTAAATAGGCGCGCTTGCCGTTGGCATAAAGCTTGGGGTCTCCCAGAAACCGTTCGCTCTGATCCCAGTCGTTCAGCAGTTCATGATCATCCAGCATGGTAAACGTGGGCAGCCGACGCATCACAGATTTTACCGGGAGTTGTTGCAGCCACTTGTGATAAGCGGCCGTAAAGCGATCGTAGGCATCGGTGGGGTCATAGAGGCCAGCGCTGGCATCGGTGTACACCTGGTCTCCCCCGAGTACCAAAAACTGAGGCGCGGTCTTTTCGGGGTTAAAATCTGACTGATCGAGTCTGGCGGCCAGGCGTCGATAGGACTCATAAGCGGGTATGCGATCCATCATGCCCGGAGCGTACTGACAGGCAGCCATGACAAAGCGGGTTTTGTCTTGTGGGGATTCTGAGGGAATCCGAATCAGGGCATTTTCCAGTTCTGACAGTGGGCGTCGCAGTGTCTTCATGAACAGCTCAATGAAGGCTTCGCTGAATAGATGTGTCTGCAAATAGTGGGACAGTTGCTGATGAGCGCAATTGCCGGCGCTTGATGGGCGGTCAATGACGTCCAGTAGATTGTCTGGCAGCTGGGTGTCGTAAGCCAGATCATCGAGGTCGAGATTGAGATCATCAAGCACCAGAACCAGAATGTCATCCGCCTGTGCAAGATGAGGGGTGATCGGCAATTCGGTCTTTAGCCATCGGTCATGCAGGGGACGAGCCATTTTCACACACAGGTTTTCGCGCAATTGCTCCGCTGTTGGCAGCGTCGATGCCTCGCCAGAACCCGCCTGGTTGGCCAGAGTGATGTACTTCTGGTCGCTGGGGGTGCGGCTTGATTTTCGCAACGGTGACTGGTGCTTTATGGCGACGAATAAAACAAATTCCGGTTGTGGAGTTTGCGCGCAGACACCGAGGCTGACAGGCAGTTTGGGGGTGATGCCCTCTTTGATGTTGCCAATGGTGGGGCCGGAAAAGGGCAGCTGTAAATCGTAACGTGGCGTCGGTGTGTGTTGCTTGACGGTGATGGGTTGTTGCAGGAACTGATGCACTTTCTCAAAGTTTACCTTGGCGTTTTTACCGATGAGTGCATCCTGATGGCCAAATCCGTGCAGAACTTCGGTGTGATAGTCACAGCCGGCGGCGGACATGGTCTTTTCCATGCGTCCCAGAGTGGCAATGTCGGCCAGGCCGTTTTGATCACCGTGTATGCTGAGTGTGGGGAATTTCCAGAACTTTTGCAGTCGCTCACTGGTGACATATTCATTTTCACCGTGGCGATTGGTGACTCGCTCGTGAATGGCAAAGCGGATCACTTGCGACAAGGTCACCATATTCAATGGACCAAACAGGTCGTCGATACCATCGAGAGTTTTCTGGGACAGATTGGCGAGACTGAAGGTACGCCCGTAGAGTCCATCCATGCGGTGTCGGGTGCCGACATAGGCGGTTTTGGCCCAGGGCCGTCCCGGGTTTTCCAAATCAAATTCGCCGTCAGGGTAGGGCAGAGCACTTAACAGTCGATCCAAAAGTCCCTCCGCCGTCGAGGGGGCGTCGGAGCGTTTGAACGAGTAAAACATAAACGGCATCATCTGCTGAATGTAGCTCAGGCCGTAGGCGCGGAAAATATTTTCCGGGCTGAACACCACCCGGGGGCCTACCTGAGACAGAACCGTCTTATTGATGCGTTGCGGCAGCAATTGACGCTCGCGAAAGTAGGGGGCGTCGTTCTTGGGTGGCGCGAGCACCGCCATGCTGAACATGGCCGACCCCATGCAATGGGCGATAATGTCGACTTTTTCTCGTTGGGTTTTTTGACAGATATGCTCGATGGCCACCGGAATGTCAGCAAAGGCCACGTCTTCGAAAGACCAGGGCAGCATGGCGGTTGGCATGCCGCTGCTGGTGCGCAAATCCAGAACCCATACATCGCGGCCGCGCTTCCAGAAATATTGCGCCATGCTGGTATTGATCGAGGGGTGAGTGTAGGTGTTGCCGCTGGCGCTGTAGCCGTGAATCATCACCAGTGGCGGCTCGGCGCTGCTTGGCTGGCGGTAGCGGGTCAGACGCACCTTGACTGGCAGATCGACGGCCAGTCCGATTCCGCGAGAGTCCACCGTCAATTCGGTGATATTCGGTTTGACCACGCCCGGACTCTTGCCGGGTAGACGATTTGGTACGCCTGGTAGTTGTTCATCGGGTTTGCGAAAGCTCCAAAGATGAACATTCAGAATGACTCTGACGAAGAACGTAAAGAAGCTGCCGATATCGGCCAGCGCCGTGGCTTGATCTTCCAGATCGACAATGCGAATCAGCGGCTTGCGGTAATGGGTGATAAAGCGCGAGTCGAAACGCAGGAAGGCTTCTTTCCTGTTGGGTTGGCGAAATCTGGGTTGCAGACCGGGGAAGACATCCAGATACATATCTTCAAACTGGCGCATGGGATTGGCTGCACGGGTATAGCGAATACGTTTGTGTCCCTTGATGTCGAGGCTACTGCGTTCGGGATCAAACCCTTTCAGGGCGGTTGGCCAGCCGGACTTGGGGCGCTCTATGGTGAGCCGGTAGTCAAACATTCGCTGCTCGCCGCCCCGAGAAGCTAGCGCCAGAACATTCTTCAGCTTTTGCACGACTGACGCGGGATTGTTGCCGTCAGCCTGTTTGCTGATCCGTCCCTTGGAGGTGACGTTGGTGAGACGAAGCCAGTAGCGTCGAACTGCCTTTTCTGCCCCCTGGTAGATGTCCCGTGCTCCCCGATTTCGAAGCCAGGGCCAGAGTGTGCGGATAATTCGCTCACACTGGGTGGAATTCTGGCGCCCCATGATTTCCATGGTGCCGTGTATGGGGGCGGTAAACAGTGCGTACTTATCAAAGGTTTCGTCGCTGGCGCCTTGATGAATCAGCGACTGCCATTGTTCCCGCTGGAAAATACGCATCTGACATCTGGGCTCATCTTCACTGCGTTGGCGGCTGACAGTCAGAGTGCGCTTGGTGTCATGCACAAAATCCAGCACCGGCTTGGGTTCAAAGCGCAAGGTAATGTCCACTACACAATCCAGCGGACGTTTGTGGCGATCGGTCAGCGTGACGTTACCTGAAATACGCTCTGTAATTTCGATGCGGGTGGGTTTTACCGGCGGAACAACCGATTTGTCGGCGAAGCGTGGACGCTGTAGGGGCGTGTCATCGGGCTTT
>NZ_CBFIHX010000120.1:0-10535 GCF_965662505.1 Pseudomaricurvus sp.
CGACGCTGCCAACGTACAGGATCTACTGGTTGAAGCCGCGGTCACGACCATTATGGATTGTGAAGACTCTGTTGCCGCCGTTGATGCAGAAGACAAAGTTGAAGTCTACAGTAACTGGCTGGGGTTGATGAAAGGCACCCTCAGCGAGTCTTTCGAAAAAGGCGGGCAAACCATGACCCGCACTATGAATCCTGATCGGACTTATAAAACTGCCGACGGTTCTGAGCTGACTTTGCACGGCCGCAGTCTTCTGTTCATTCGTAACGTGGGTCACCTGATGACTAACCCCGCGATTCTGGACAAGCAAGGCAATGAAGTGCCTGAAGGGATTATGGATGCCATGGTCACCGTTCTGGCAGCTATCCACGATCTAAATAACACCACTACTCGTACAAACAGCCGGGCTGGCAGCGTCAACATTGTGAAACCGAAGATGCACGGCCCCGAAGAAGTTGCGTTTGCGGTTGAGTTGTTTGAGCGCGTTGAAAAAGCTCTGGGATTGGCAGAAAACACGCTGAAAGTCGGCATTATGGACGAAGAGCGCCGTACCACGGTTAACCTGAAAGAGTGTATCCGTGTCGCTCAGGATCGCGTGGTATTCATCAACACTGGCTTCCTCGATCGCACCGGTGATGAAATTCACACCTCCATGCTGGCAGGACCTTTTGTACCTAAATCTGTCATGAAGCAGCAAGCCTGGATTGGTGCCTACGAAGACTGGAACGTCGATGTTGGGATTGAGTGCGGCCTGCCTGGCAAGTCTCAAATCGGTAAAGGCATGTGGGCCATGCCTGACGAAATGGCAGCCATGCTGGAGCAAAAGATTGGTCATCCAAAGTCTGGTGCAAACACTGCCTGGGTTCCATCGCCGAACGGTGCCACTTTGCACAGCACTCACTACCATCAGGTCAATGTGTTTGAACGTCAGAAAGAACTGGCTTCACGTGGTCGTGCCAGTCTCGACGACATCCTGCACATTCCACTGCTGGAAAGTCCGTCAGAACTGACGCCAGAAGAAATTAAATTTGAACTCGACAACAACGCCCAGGGTATCCTCGGTTACGTTGTTCGCTGGATTGATGCTGGCGTTGGTTGTTCAAAAGTGCCAGACATTAATAACGTGGGGCTGATGGAAGACCGCGCAACTTTGCGTATTTCTTCGCAGCATTTGGCGAACTGGATTGAGCACGGCATCTGTACAGAAGAGCAAGTGCTTGAAGCTATGAAGCGTATGGCCGCTGTGGTTGATGGTCAGAATGCTGGCGACCCCGACTACACAAATATGGCTCCCGACTTTGATGGCGTTGCCTTCAAAGCCGCGTGCGATCTTGTCTTTAAAGGCAAAGAACAGCCGTCCGGTTATACCGAGCCACTGTTACACGCTTACCGCATCGAGTACAAAGCCCAGTAACATTTTAGTTTCTCATTTTCTATTTCCACCTTTTTAGCCCGGCAAAGCCGGGCTTTTTTTTGCCTGTAAAACATTCAGAGTTTTATGACAGTTCTGCAGCTTGTCCGGTGAATCTTTTGTGACTACGTAGGCTTGGCCGTTAAGGTACACTAACGCTTTATGCACACGGTAAAAGAATTAGTAATTTAAGCGACGAAAAAATGTCAACATAACCAAAAATAGATATTGATTTGCCTAATCTACTGATATTTAAAGGCTTTTTGGGTGTGGTTGTTTTTTGATCAATCCGTAGTTGGGCGCTTATGTGTAGGCTAAAAACGTGCTTTATCAAAGTTACGCACAATGTTATCCACTGTTTCTGTGGATTAATTTATTTGTGAATTTTTGATGAAATTCTGTGCAGAAAGCGTTACTTTTCGTTACCCAATTTTTTACGTCTTGGCCGCACTTCCATGGCGGGTTTCAAGACCGTTTATCACAACTGCTATTGATTATGACTCCAGAACGATTTGAAACCATCTGCAACGTGCTCTCACAGCGTCAACCCGATTTAACAGTTATCACTGATGAAGTGCATAAGGGGCGTAATTTATCCGCTATTGTCAGAACCTGTGATGCGGTGGGTATTCCGGAGTTCCATTGTGTTGAACCGCGAAAAGGATATCGCGCGTTTCGCGGTACCGCTTTGGGAAGCCATAAATGGGTGGATACCGTCCTTCACGATAATGTGGCCAGTGGCATTGATAAGCTGAAACAGAAAGGTTTTAAAATTGTGGCTGCTCATCTATCTGACACGGCTGTAGATTTCAGGGATGTCGACTATACCGTTCCGACGGCACTGTTGATGGGTACTGAAAAAGAGGGGGTCAGTGCAGAAGCTTTAGCGCTTGTGGATGAAGAGGTCACTATTCCAATGATGGGGATGGTCGAATCCTTTAATGTCTCGGTGGCATGCGCGATCATCCTCACTGAAGTACAGCGGCAGAGGCAATCTGCCGGACTCTACAATCATCGCAGGCTGCCTGATGACACCTATCAGACCAAGCTGTTTCAGTGGTGTCAGCCTATCGTGACCAAGTTCTGTGACGAGAGGGGGCTTTCGTATCCACCTTTGGACAGCGAGGGAGAGATTATCAATCCGGCAGAGTGGTATCGACAGATACGGGAGACGGCTGATCGGCAACAGCAAGATTAATGCCGTAGGAATTGTAAGTGGCGGGAACAGAAATTGTAGCCAAATAAAAAAATCGGACAGCCCTGGGGGAGGGACTGTCCGTAAGACCATTAGGAGTGAAACATTTTAAGGGAAAGCCTTTGGCGTCATATAAAGGCAGATCCTTAAAATTGAGCTGTCGGTTCGCCCTTCAGCTCAACCGGTGCTTACTAACACTTGGGGGATGTGTGCCACCAGTTGAATTAAGTATCGCCCAGGTCTCGGAAACTTCCAGTAGGTCGAGACAGGTTCTTAAACATATTCGCAATATCTTTAGAATTTTCTTGGTCTAAAAGGCTATATCTTTAGCGATTGCGCTCTTGTGAGAGCTTATCCAGCTTCATCTCAATACGATGCAATTGCTGCTCCAGTTTCGCGGACTGCTGTGAATCCTTAAGTTGTTTTCGCCGATCATCTTCCTGTGAAGAACGTTCAATCGCAAGTGCAGCGATATTAGCGGTCAGTAGGGATATCAGCCCCAATCCAATCAGCATCAATAGTCCGGCAAATATCCGACCTACTGTTGTGACAGGAACAAGGTCTCCATACCCCACAGTTGTGATGGTTACCCATGCCCACCAAATTCCCTCAGTCGGGCTGTGTATCGCGGGGTCGATGGCGCTGATCGCAAAGCCCGCCATAAACACCACTATGGCAGACCCCAGAAAAGTTGGCGCCAAGGCATTGCGTGATAGAAGACGAATCAATGAGGCGCCCATATGGACACTGAGATCCACCAATATCAGCAGGCGTAATAAACGCAGTGCCCCCATATACGATTCAACACCAAACAACAGAGGTAGACCTGTCACAATAATGGCGATATTCATCCAGTTGTGTCGAAGATACCGCTTCCGGTTGTCCACCAAAAGCAGCATTAGCACGGCCTCTACGACAAACATGAACCAAAGAGCGAGGTCTAGAGGAACGTTTAGCAGTTCTTCTTTCCCCAGAATACTGCTTTCGTACCAAATCCCAAGGAGCCAAAAACCAGCCGCCAATAAGGGCCACTCCAAAACTCTGTAGCACATCAACGCACGCTCATTCTCACGGCTATCCGGACCCGCGAGCCCCAAATACGGCATGATATTCATTTTTCCGACTCCTTTGGTGGCGTGAGGCGATCAACATAGAGGCTAAAAGCCGAAGTTGACCCCGTACTTATGTTCTACAGTCTTTAAAAGACTTTTTTAATATAGCGAAAATCCGTTGAAACTTTCAGTTTGTGACCCAAACTCCCAAAATATTCACTATTTGTTATCCCAGAAATCAATTATCCTGTGCTTATTCAACAGCACAGTCCTGACCCGCATAGTCTATCTACCCGCACAGTTTTCTAGAAGGTGAGCTTAATGGATAAGGCAAAACAAAAGGTTCAACAATTCAGGCAGCGAGAACAGTCCATCCTCGATACTGCCCTGGAACTGCTGATCGAACACGGTGAAGACAAGGTGACCGTCGAGCAGATTGCTGCTCGTGTCGATATCGGCAAAGGTACCATTTACAAGCATTTCACCTCCAAGTCTGAGATCTATATCCGCCTACTGTTTGATTACGAACAGCAACTGAAGGTCGATATGGATCAGGCTATTATTGATGCTGAAGCAGGGGATTACAGCGCCCCGGCCCGAGTGTACTTTAGTAAGCGGATGTCAGACCCAGTTCGAGCCAGGCTGTTTCAGCGCCTTGAAGAAAAGATGGTTGCCAATGGTGAAGAAAAAGAAAAGCTGGAAGAACTAGAGAACCTGCGTCAGGCGGCTTTGGTGAATCTAAATCAGTCATTTGCCAACCGTATAAAAGAAGGGCGCCTTATTAAGGATGTTCCGCCTTATTATTATTACCTCGCTTATTGGGCACTGACACACGGCGCTGTTGAACTCTACCACAACCATTCGTTCCAAAACCTTGTTGCCGACAAACCGGATTTCATGAAATTCATTATGGATCTTGGGCTTCATATGGGAGTCAAAACCCCGTCGAACGATGAAGAATCCAAATAGCGCAAAGTAACTGAGGAGCTAGAAGCATGACCGATAACGCCTCGGAACGACTGTTCAAATCCCTGCAGAATATGCAGGATGACTATGAAGAAAGCTTGCCGCCTGTCGATAAATGGAACCCTGACCTCAATGGGGATCTCGACATGCGAATCGATCGAGAAGGTCAATGGTTTTATCAGGGAGGCAAACTCAACCGCCCAGCCATGGTCAAGATGTTTTCCAGCATCCTCAAGCGAGAAGGCGATGATTACTTCCTGCTTACCCCAGTAGAGAAGTGGCGCATCACAGTCGATGTTGCGCCATTTGTCATGCTCTCCCTGCGTTGCGAAGAGGAAAATGGAGCACAGGGAATCGTACTGACCAGCAACGTCGGTAACGAGGTGCTGATTGGACCCGACAATCCCTTCTGGATAGAAGAGGGGATTGAGAGTACGCCCTTGCCCATGATGATGGTCAGAAACAACCTTCCCGGCCTGCTAAGCCGCAATGTGTTTTATGAGTTGGTCAGCCTTTGTAATCCAGTGACTGATGCGGACGGTAAAGAGCAGTGGGTATTCGAAAGTGCAGGTGAAACCTACGCTATTGGCAGTATTGATTAGCCTTGACTTAAGTCTTGGGGCCAACAAAGTTTGCGCGCTATTAGCCTTTTAATAATTATTAACCCGCAGCTGTTGATAATTAGTAACTGCTTGTAACAGTTAAATAGACACAAAAAAAGGAGGCTTAGCCTCCTTTTTTACCTGCCTAATATGAGCGATTACATATTAGGATAGTTTGGACCACCAGCCCCTTCAGGCACAACCCAAACAATGTTCTGCGTTGGGTCTTTGATGTCGCAAGTCTTACAGTGCACACAGTTCTGTGCATTGATCTGGAAGCGCTTGTCGCCATTATCTTCTTCCATTACTTCGTACACACCGGCTGGGCAGTAGCGCTGCGCTGGCTCTGCATAAGTCGGCAGGTTGAAGTTGATAGGCACATCTTTATCTTTCAGGGTCAGATGACAAGGCTGATCTTCTTCGTGGTTCGTGTTAGACAGAAACACAGAAGTCAGTTTGTCAAAGCTCAGCTTACCATCAGGCTTGGGATAAGTGATGGGCGAGAAGTCTGACGCAGGCTTCATTTGAGCGTGGTCTGCAACTGGGTCTGACAGCGTCCAGGGCAAGTTACCATTAAAGATATTGATATCAATAAACGCGTAAGCGGAACCAATGATGTTGCCCCACTTATGCTGGGCAGGACCAAAGTTACGTTGTGCCCACAGTTCTTTGTAAGCCCAGGAGTTCTTGTAAGCCTCACCAAACTCAGTCACGTCATCGTTTGCACGCTCTGCTTTAATGGCTTCAGCGATACATTCCGCCGCAACCATGCCAGACTTCATGGCCGTGTGGCTGCCCTTGATCTTGGCAAAGTTCAAAGTCCCAGCATCGTCACCAATCAGCATACCGCCAGGGAAGTGCATTTTTGGCTGTGACTGAATACCGCCTTTGGTAATCGCGCGAGCACCGTAAACCAAACGCTCACCGCCTTCCAGGTACTGTTTAATAACCGGATGGTGCTTGTAACGCTGGAACTCATCAAATGGGCTCAGGTATGGGTTGTCGTATGACAGGTCTGTAATCAGACCGCAAACCACCTGATTGTCTTCGATGTGGTACAGGAAGCTACCACCGGCAGCGCCGTTTTCGGCCAGAGGCCAGCCAGCGGTATGAACAACCAAACCTTCTTGGTGCTGCTCAGCAGGAACTTTCCAGATTTCCTTGATGCCGAGTCCGTAGTGCTGTGGTTCTTTGCCTTCATTCAGGTTGAACTTCTCAATAAGTTGCTTACCCAGGTGACCACGACAGCCTTCGCCAAACAGAGTGTACTTACCGTGCAGTTCCATGCCCGGCATGTAGGAGTCTTTCTGCTCGCCATTCATGCCAACGCCCATATCGCCAGTCGCGATACCCTTTACGCTGCCATCTTCGTTATACAGGACTTCTGATGCGGCAAAGCAGGGATAAATTTCCACACCCAGCGCTTCGGCCTGCTCAGCCAGCCAGCGGCACAGGTTGCCCAGGCTGATGATGTAGTTGCCTTCATTGTGCATGGTTTTCGGCACAAAGAAATTAGGTACCTTTTGACCTTTCTCTTCATTTTTAAGTACGTAGATGTCGTCACCGGTGACGGAAACGTTTACTGGCGCACCTTTTTCTTTCCAGTCTGGGAAGAGTTCATTCAGAGCTTTGGGTTCAAACACAGCACCTGAGAGGATGTGTGCACCAACCTCAGAGCCTTTTTCAACCACACAGACGCTGATTTCTTCGTTCAGTTGGCGAATACGGCATGCAGCGGCTAAACCAGAGGGGCCGGCACCGACGATGACGACATCGTATTCCATATATTCACGTTCCACAGTCTTCTCTCCTGGCTGTTATGAATCGTTTTGCAAAACAGAAAGCCTTGGCTAATCTTAGGCATATCACGGTAGTTTTACCTGTCGCGGATTATATAGAAGCTAACTAGCTGATACCAATGGCAATTTCTACCATTTACCCCTGAAAAAGGGCACTTTGGGCACTTTCTATTGCCTAATCCGAGTTCATACTTACCCCGCAGTCAAATGACTGATGATAGGTTGATTCCCCACATCCCCCCTTATTTCAGGGGTGTTACGCAGAGAAAGGTGGTTTTTGTCTGTTGTTTCGGCAGCTAAAAACGCGTGGGTATTGATTTTAAAGGGCGAAACGGTCAGTATATCCGCCGCTCAAAAGACCGATAGAACCTTATACAAGAGGTCGGGTCAGGCTTCCGAGCCATGGAAACGCTAGTATATTGCCGTGGTAATGGCTGGTTTTTATCCTTAACAGATAAGCGAATGGGAAATCCATGAAGATTCTTGTTGCAGTTAAACGCGTTGTTGATTACAACGTGAAGGTCCGTCCAAAGTCCGACGGCACCGACGTTGATATCGCCAACGCTAAAATGTCCATCAACCCCTTTTGTGAAATTGCTGTCGAAGAAGCAGTTCGCCTGAAAGAGAAGGGTGTTGCCACCGAAATCGTAGCGGTCTCAATGGGTCCCAAGCAATCGCAGGAGCAAATCCGCACTGCAATGGCTTTGGGCGCTGATCGCGGCATTCTGGTTGAGTCTGATGACGCTCTTGAGCCACTGGCTGTTGCCAAGTGCCTGAAAGCAATCATCGCCAACGAGAGCCCGGATCTGGTCATCATGGGCAAACAGTCCATTGATGGCGACAACAACCAGACCGGCCAGATGCTGGGGGCTTTGACTTCAATGCCACAAGGTACTTTTGCTTCTGAAGTAGAAGTTGCTGACGGTAAAGTGAAGGTCACTCGTGAAATCGACGGTGGTCTGCAGACCGTTGAATTGAACCTGCCAGCCATTGTCACCACTGACCTGCGCTTGAATGAACCACGTTACGCGTCTCTGCCTAACATCATGAAAGCAAAGAAAAAGCCTCTGGATACTACCACTCCAGCAGACTTGGGTGTTGATACCGCACCTCGCGTTCAGACTTTGAAAGTTGAGCCACCTGCTGAGCGTCAAGCTGGCATCAAGGTAGCTGACGTTGCTGAACTGGTCGACAAATTGAAAAACGAGGCGAAGGTAATCTCATGAGCATCTTAGTAATTGCTGAACACGACAACGCCAGCCTCAATGGCGCAACTCTGAACGTTGTTGCTGCTGCTAAAGCCATTGGTGGCGACATTGAAGTACTGGTTGCCGGCTCTGATTGTGCCGCTGCCGGTGAAGCTGCTGCTAAAGTTGACGGTGTAGCCAAAGTATTGGTTGCTGACAACGCTGCTTACGCGCATCAGCTGGCTGAAAACGTTTCTTTGCTGGTTGCTGAAATCGGTAAAAACTACACACACATCCTGTTCCCATCTACCACTAACGGCAAAAACATCGCTCCTCGCGCTGCCGCTCTGCTGGATGTTCAGGCTATCTCCGACATCATTGCGGTAGAAAGCGCTGACACCTTCAAGCGTCCTGTTTATGCGGGCAATGTGATTGCTACTGTTCAGAGCTCTGACGCAATTAAAGTTCTGACCGTTCGTGGTACTGCATTTGATGGCGTTCCAGCTGAAGGCGGATCTGCTGCTGTAGAAGCCCTGTCTTCTGCTGATGATGCTGGCATTTCCAGCTTTGTTGGAGAAGAGCTGGCTGTTAGCGACCGCCCTGACCTGACTGCTGCAAGCATTGTGATCTCTGGTGGTCGCGGTATGCAGAATGGCGACAACTTTGAAATGCTGTACAAAGTTGCTGACAAACTGGGTGCTGCGGTTGGCGCTTCACGTGCTGCTGTTGATGCTGGCTTCGTACCGAATGACATGCAAGTTGGTCAAACCGGTAAGATCGTTGCCCCTGACCTGTACGTTGCTGTAGGCATCTCCGGTGCCATCCAGCACTTGGCTGGCATGAAGGACAGTAAAGTCATCGTTGCTATCAACAAAGACGAAGAGGCGCCTATTTTCCAGGTTGCTGATTACGGTCTGGTAGCTGACTTGTTTGAAGCTGTTCCTGAACTGGAAAGCAGCCTGTAATCAATCCCAAAGATTGATTCGTGAAAAGCCGGCCTCGTCGCCGGCTTTTTTGTAACTACACTTTATTTTTCCCACTCGTTCATAGAGGTATAGATGGACATAGATACATTTGAACACTGGTCACTGATCCTTGGTGTTGGCGGCCTCATCGCTTTCATGGTCTTCATTATGTGGGATCTCGCGAAAAAATCGAAAGCCGGCCGGTTTGGTACTTTTATATTATTTGTCGCATTGGGACTCGGTTTGCTCGGCTTTATTATCAAAACCGTGTTGGTAGAAGTTGTCGAGAAATAGCCTCAGATAGATAACGTAACCTCCTAATTTATATAAATAAATATTAATCACTTAATGTTGTTTCGAGATTGCTTTTTGAGTCTATACTTCTTAGAAGAGAATGATCTCAACAATCAAACAGGTAAAACGTGATTTTATTTAAGCCTCAAAGCAAGGTTCAGAAAGACCGTAAGGTTATGCACGAAACCGATTCTCGGCTGGTCAAATTCAGCGGCCGGGGACTCTTGGTCAATGTTTTTACCTACTTCCTGTGCCTCTCCATCGGCGACCTCACCAGCATTGCCCCTACGATAACCATTGCCCTGACTACGGGTCTGATTATTACCGCTCTGATTCGCGGTTTTTTCATCGCTCGATTTGATCAGATTTACGCCACTGGCCCATCTCGCTGGAGAACACTTTTCTTTATTGCCACCTTGACTGGTGCGAGCTGGTGGAGCGTCATTCTGGTGGTTTCAACTTTAACGCTGGGTATGACAGGCGAGACGCCACTTCTTTGGTTTTACACCATCATCTTTTTTGCAACAACCATTCACGCTACGTCACCGTATCGCGTCTTTAGTCAGGCTTACCTGCTAATTACCTTATTGCCTCCGGTGGTTGCTGCTTTTTATGTCGGTGGCGTACTCGGGTATATGTACAGCATTATGATGCTGATCTTCCTCGGGCTTCTGTTGCATCTGGTCAACTCACTCTATCACGGCTATTGGGAGCGCTTAGAAGCTAACTACGCTCTGCGTCAAAAGACCATCAGCCTTGAGGTGGAAAAGCGGGATATCGATGCTTCTGTCGACCTGAACTCACAGTTTTTGGTGAACCTCGGTCATGAATTCAGAACGTCACTCAACGATATACTTGGTGGCTTGTCGTTACTGACAGACAGCAAACTGGACTCTCATCAACACGAACTGCTACAACTGGCGCAGAAAGCCGGTGAACGTCAGTTGGATCTGGTTAATAACATCGTCGACTTTTCACGCATAACCAACCGCACACTGGTTTTGGATCACAGCGTCTTTAACCTGCGCTCGCTGTTGGAATTGTGGATTACCGACATTGCCGTTAAC
>NZ_CBFIHX010000121.1:0-10517 GCF_965662505.1 Pseudomaricurvus sp.
CACCAGCGAACAGGAACAATTGAACAGCCAGCTGTACATCCTGCTGGGAGCAGCTGAAGTTCAGAATGGACAACTGTGGTTACCGGAACAACTGCACGAACCCCGTTACAACGTTGTGGATTCCGGCCTCTATGCCACGGTCAGCACGCCATCGCAAACACAGCCCGAAGACATTACCAGCTGGAAGCAGCTGTGGCAGTCCGAATCCATCAGCATCCTCAACATCACCCTGCCCTACAACGCCATCGACTTCAGAACCGATCAGCGGGTGATGGAGGCGGCCGGCAACTATTTTCGTCTCACCTACGATCTGTCCTGGGTGGAAAACGATCAGACCACACTGCCCTTGCGATTTCAGGTGTACCACAGTCAGCAAGCGTATAAACAACAGGTGAAAAAGTACCGTCAGCAACTCTGGTACGGCCTGAGCTTTCTCGCGATGGGCTTATTGACGATTCAGGTCATTATTATGCGCTGGGGTTTGAGCCCTTTAAAACGTCTGGCGAAAGAACTGAAGCGCCTGTCTCTCGGTGAGCAATCGCGTCTGGCAGGAGACTACCCCGACGAAATCACCCCGGTCACCGACAGTCTGAATGAAGTGTTGCAACACGAACAGCAACAACGCGAACGCTACCGCAACACACTGGGGGATCTGGCCCACAGCCTGAAAACACCTTTGGCGATCGTACAGGGAGAGCTGCAACGCACGGACATGAATACTCAGCTCGCCAACGAACAACTGGAACACATGTCCGGCATTATTCGTCACCAGTTACAGCGTGCGGTTCTGCAAACCAGTCAGAAACGCCACACGCCGCAAGCGATACGGCCCGTTGCCGAGCGACTGACCAACGCCATGAGCAAGGTTTATCAAGATAAAAACATACACTTTGAACTGAACATCGACGGCAATCTTCGCTACCCCATCGAAAGTCAGGATCTATTTGAACTGCTCGGCAATTTGATTGAAAACGCCTGTAAATACGGTCGCGATCGTGTTGAAATCACAGCTCTGGACAAGGACAAGGATCTGTTGATAATGGTCGCCGACAACGGAGCTGGCATCAAAGCTCAGGAACTGGACATCGTTCTGCAACGCGGTGCCCGCGCCGATACCGCAAAACCCGGGCAGGGCATTGGCCTCGCGGTTTCCACAGATATTGTCAGCGCATACAGCGGCGGTATTCACGTCGGAAACAGCTCGACGCTGGGCGGAGCTGAATTCCAGATTCGCCTGCCCAGAGACTAACTCTTGCCCAGAGACTAACTTCTGCTTCAAGACTGACTTCTGCCTGGGGCTCACTCTGCCGCGAAACCAGCTCAGATAGACAAGGACGACAATCTGCATGATACTCATGCTTACCAATATCCAAACCCGCTTATCCAATCCAGTATTTGATACCCAAAAAAGAATGACCAGCCGTTCACGCTTTATTCTTTCAATCGTTTGTATGAAACGATAGGATCGAGGCACGCTATATCACCAATGGCAAACCAATAACAATATATAGCGCCGTCTGAACAATAAAACCAATGACACTAAAAAGAGCACCACTTCATGAGTGATACAACCATCCTTAGCGCAACAAGCCCTGTTGCGATGACGAAAAACGCCCTGAAATCATTGCCCCTGAAAACACTGCCCCTGGCTATTGCGGTTGCCGCACTTTCTCCTTTCAGCGTCATGCAAGCCAACGCTTCTTCCCTGATGGAAGAAGTCGTCGTTACTGCACAGAAACGTGAGGAAAACCTCCAAACCGTTCCTATTTCAATTTCTGCTTTCAGCGGGGATGCCCTGAAAGAGATGGGTGCAGAATCTGTTAGTGACCTCGGTCGTGCTACAGCCGGCGTCTCCATGAACAACGAGAGCGTCACTCAGCCAGCGTACAATGTTCGCGGTATTCAGACTGACGACTTCACCGTAGGTTCCGATCCAGCCGTTGCCCTGTACGTAGACGGCGTTTATGCCGCTCGCGGTGCCGGTGCCGAGATTCCGCTGGACGATGTTGAGCGTATTGAAATTCTGAAAGGCCCTCAGGGAACCCTGTTCGGTCGCAACGCCACAGGCGGTGCCATCAACTACATCACCAAGAAGCCTTCACTTGAAGGACAAGAGGGTTCAGTTACCGGCAGCCTCGGTAATTTCGACCGTAAAAAGCTGGACTTCAGCTACAACACCCCACTGACCGACACCCTCGCTATTCGTGTTGGCGGCTCGGTTAATCGCCGCGATGGCTATCTGGAAAACGCCAATGGCCGCGATCTGAACGATATCGACCGCCAGTCATTCCGCGCCTCCATTTTGTGGGAGCCCAATGACAAGGCTCAAATTCTTTGGCGTGGTGAATACAGTGATATGAGCCAGGGTTCCGGCACCGTCACCACCACCACAGAGAGCGTTTATAACGCCGGAGTCTATGATGAGCCCTACGATCTGTATGGCGACATCAGTACGGACGTACAATCGCTGGAAGAGCGTGACCTGTTTGGTACCTCACTGGAATTTAATTATTTCTTCGATAACGCCACGTTCACATCCCTGACGGCCTGGCGCAGTATGAATGTGAACTTCATTAACGATGAAGATGGCTCTTCTGACCCCGGCCACTACTTCGCCTCAGAAAACATCGACGACCAGGATCAGTTCAGTCAGGAATTCCGCCTGACCGGTGACACCGAGAATTTGAAATGGACTCTGGGTGCCACCTACAGCCGCGAGCACGTAGATCACACCACCGATGTCATTTCCAATACCAGCACGCTGGAGAATTTCGCTATTTTCTCTGGCCTGCTTGACAATATTGACGCCTTTGCGCCATTTGGTTTCCCAGGCGCTGTGCTGGGCTTAGACAACAATTCCACCGACAAACAAATTGCTGAGGTCGTCAACAGCGTACGCGCGCTTGAAGACGCTAATGGCGTACAAGGCTTGTCTTTGGCTCAGTTCCTCGGCGGACTCACGGGGCTAGACCCATTTACCCTGCTGCCAGACATTCAGGGCAATCTCACCGAAGACCCGAACTGGATGGAATCGGTACACAATACCGGCACTTATGAAAGCACCGCCATTTACGGCGATGCGACCTACTCAGTAACTGAGAACCTGAACATTACCGCCGGCCTTCGTTACACCTACGACGAGAAAGAATTTACCGTAGATACTGGCTATAACCCAAATAACTATCTTTTTATAAATCCACTGACTAGCCAACCTCAACCCATGGGTCTGTTCTTTTACAATAACGGCCTTGATGGCGGCAATGTTCCACAAAAATACAGCGATGACTGGGGCGCACTGTCCGGCCGTTTTGTAGTGGATTACATGTTTGACGACGGCACCCTGGTGTACGGTTCTGTAGCCACTGGCTTTAAGTCCGGCGGTTTCAACAGTCTGAGCTTTGGCCCCGGTGTCGAACCTTCCTTTGATCAGGAAGAAGTGACCAACTACGAGCTGGGCTATAAAAGCGAGTTTATGGACGGCAAAATGCGCTTTAACGCCTCCGCTTACTTCTACCAGTACGACAACAAGCAAGATCTGAATCTGATCGGTTCTCCAATTCCAAGCTATAACATCACCACGCTGGATGCCGAAGGCAAGGGTGTGGATATGGAGCTGTACTGGTCTGTCACCGATCAATGGTTTGTATCCGCCAACTACAGTTACATCAAAACTGAAATCACCGGTTATGACGTAATCCTCAACGAAGAAGACGAGACCGGCGAGTCGTTAACAAACACTCCCGAGAACAGTTTCTACCTGATGACGGAATACACCATCCCGTTTGATTCGGCTGGTGATCTGGTACTTCGCGCTGACTACAGCTGGGTGGATGAAGCAGACGGTTCGTTCCGTGATCGACTGGACTCTTACGACCGCATCAATGCCCGCGCTACCTTTAACAGCGCCAGTGATAGCTGGTCCGCGTCTCTGTGGGTCAACAACCTGACCGACGAAGAAGATATTCGTGATTTTGTCGGCCCGGGTGGAGCTCTTGGTTCATACACCGTGGCTCGTCGTCTGCCACGGATGTACGGTCTGGATGTCACCTACCGGTTCTGATTTTTTCTAAATCAGTGTCCTAACAAAAAAACCGGCTTTATAAGCCGGTTTTTTTATGGCTTGCCGACTTGCACCTCTCACAATCACATCGACGCAAACCCCATCAGGGCGTGGCTCATACCGCCACAACCACCCTGGGACCAACCTCCATCCACCGGTAGAATCACTCCACTGACGTAGGTCGCCATATCCGATCCCAAAAACAAACAGGCATTGGCAATGTCCGTGGTTTCACCCATCCGTTTTAAAGGCACAGAATCTACCGTCAGCTGCCGTAGCTCTTCCGTCGGCGCCAGTCGATCCATACCCTCCGTTTTATCGATAGGCCCCGGCACCACAGAATTGATGCGAATGCCTTCGGGCCCCCACTCCATCGCCAGAGTCCGCGTCACCATATCGACCCCCGCCTTGGCAGCACAGACGTGGGATTGTGCCATCATCGGCAGAAAAGCCTGGGGTGCCGAGATGTTAATCACACTGGCGCCCGGTTTTTTCAGATACTCGTAAGCCCCCTTCATCACATGAAAGGTGCCCAGCAGGTCTATCTCGACCACGGCCTTGAACGCATTGGTGGACATGCCCTTGGCCGTTGCCGGAAAATTCCCCGCAGCACCCGATACCAGCACATCGAAATCACCAAATGCCTGATGCACTTCAGCCAGACCCGCCACGATGGCTTCCGGATTGCGCACATCAGCACTGAACCCCATCGCTTCAGCACCCAGTGCCTGAAGGCATTTCACCGTATCATCCACCTTATCCTGTGATCGGCTTGCAACCGCCACTCTGGCCCCCTGACGGGCAAACTCTTCTGCGACACCGCGGTTGATACCGCTGGTCCCGCCCACCACCACCACCGTTTTACCGGTAAAATCCAGTGTTATAGCCATACCGCTCTCCTGTTGCATTTTATTCTTCAGGTGTCTTGATGCTTAGGTTTTTCAGAACTTAGGTTATTGAGAACTCAGGTTATTCAGAACCCAGGTCATTGAGAACTCAGGTTATTCAGGCGCCTTGCTGCGTAACTTAATCATCTCCGCCTGTGGATGAGATAAGTGTAGTCTGGAACTGGAGCTTGAACCTGAGTCAGGAAAGATAAGCAGGGGGTCAATGTCGCTAATTGCAACATGCCATATAACCCGATAGAATCTGCCAAACGCTCAAAAATCAATCAAAATAATCCTTTGCGTAGATGAGATCCGACTATGATGAACGTTAAATCTTCCCTGTTTGCCCTAAGTATCTGCTTTGCCCTTCCTCTGACCAGCGCTCAGGCCGAGACCCGATCTGATGCACAACAAGCTCTGAACGCCTTGAGCGGCAGCGTCGCCAGCGCCGAACTGGCTCTGTCTGTTGCCGGAGCAAACCAGGCCATCCGCGAAGTACAAACGCAAGATGCCATCAATCAACTGTCTGCCAGCGTGGCTCAGGCCGATCTGTCCATTGCTCTGGCCAATGCCAACGAGACGATCAAAGCGACAGATAACGGTCAGATGTTGAACGAATTGGATGCCCTACTGAACGGCATGGATGACCATCAAGTGTCAGAACTGATCAGCGCCGTGGTATCCGAGCGCCCGGGACTGGCTGCGGATGTACAAACGCTGGCTCTGAACGCCGGCTTTCAGGAAGACATGGTGGCCTCGTCCATCATCAGTGGTATCAGTGACGCACCGGCTACCGCTGCAGGTCAATAATGGCGGTTCTGTCTTAACGTCTCTTCTACTCAATGAAGTAGACCTGTGATGAGTTAGACCAGTTTAGACAGACACAAAAAAAGCGCCGTATGGCGCTTTTTTTGTGTCTTGCTTGTATCAACGAGGCAATCCAATCAATCCCCAATTTTCCAGCCATTGGTGATCGGATAACGACGATCCCGACCAAAGCCACGCTCAGTGATCCTCGGCCCCACAGGCGCTTGCCGACGCTTGTATTCATTGACATCCACCAGGCGCAACACGCGATGAACCACATCGGTATCAAACCCTTCGGCGATGATCGCAGTCGCACTGAAATCGCGCTCCACATACAGCTCCAGAATGCGATCCAGATCCTCGTAAGGCGGCAGGCTGTCCTCATCTTTCTGATCCGGAGCCAGCTCAGCTGATGGCGGACGCTCAATCACACTGACCGGAATCACCTCTTCAATGGTGTTGCGATAACGGGACAGCTCAAACACCAGTACTTTGGGGACATCCTTGAGCACGTCGAAACCACCGGCCATATCGCCATACAGGGTGGAATAGCCCACCGCCATTTCGCTCTTATTGCCTGTGGTCAGAACCAGATAGCCCTTTTTATTGGAGATGGCCATCAGTACCACACCGCGACAACGGGCCTGAAGATTCTCTTCGGTGGTATCGCGCAGTGTGCCCGCGAACTCACCCTCGAGCGCTGTCATAAAGGACTCGAACATCGGCTCAATTGAAATCGACTGATAGTTAACACCAAGGCGCTGAGCTTCATCTGCAGCGTCATTTTTACTCAGATCGGAGGTATAACGGAACGGCATCATAATCGCCTCGACCCGATCCTTGCCCAGAGCGTCCACCGCAATGGCCAGAGTCAGCGCTGAATCGATCCCGCCGGAAAGCCCCAAGACGACACCTTTGAAGCCGTTCTTGTTAACGTAGTCGCGCACACAAAGCACCAACGCCTGATAAACACTGGCCAGACGCTCAGGTTCGGAGGTCACAGTACCATCGCGAACGATGCACTCTCCTCCACTGACATCCATCGTCACTGGCAGTAATAATTCTTCATAACAGGGCGCCTGCACCCGGGTTTCCCCTTCGGCATCCACTACCATGGAGGCACCATCAAAAACCAGCTCATCCTGCCCAACCACCTGATTCACATACAGGATAGGCATCTGTCCTTCACGGGCGCGGTCGTGAAGCAGTTCACGACGCTCATTAATTTTACCGATATGGAAAGGCGAAGCATTGATGTTCAGCATCAGCTGAGCACCGGCCTGCTTGGCCTGATGCATAGGTTCCACCTGCCAGATGTCTTCACAGATGGTGATGGCCGCCTTGATGCCCTTTAAACGTACGATGCACGGGCTATCCCCGGAGACAAAGTAGCGTTTTTCATCGAACACCTTGTAGTTGGGAAGGTGCTGCTTGGCGTACTCAGCGGTAATTTCACCACCGTCAATCACACCAGCCATATTAAATACACGGCCTGCCATGGAACGTGGGTAACCCACAACCACCGCGGCCTGCAGAGAGGCACTGCAAATTGCCTCCAGAGCGCGATTGATGCGCAATTCAAGGCTTTCACGCAACAACAAATCTTCCGGTGGGTAACCCGTCAGAGTCAGCTCAGGAAAGATAACGATGTCGGCGCTGTGCTCGGACTCGGCCTGACGTACAGTATCAATCACCAGCTCGGTATTTCCCTGGATATCCCCCACTAAAGGGTTTACCTGGGCCATGACAATCTTTAGGGTTGGCATATTTTTTTAACTCCGGAATGACTCTTTTTCAACAACGACCCCCTGCCAAATGCATGGCAGACTCACAATCTCACTGACCTTGCCAGCTAATAGACTGACAATGTGGCAGAATCTGTACTCTGCAAGCAGTGATTTAGGGTAGCCATCGGCGAGGATGGGCTATTTTCGGATAATCCAACGGATTAAGCAAAATAAACATGACAAACGCACCCCCTGACCACGTCCCTCCAGCGGCCAAGATCCCCCCAAACGACATCAATTACCCGCTGTTAAAAATCTACGCCTACTACCGGGTCGGATTGAGTTTTCTGTTGTTGCTGATGTTTTTCTCCCGGCTGGCCCCGAACATCCTCGGGGAGCAGGTTCCAGAGTTGTTTGTGGCCACCTCAACCAGCTACGCAGTCGTCAACATTCTGACCCTGATAATCCTCTGGCGCCGCCGCTTCTCGCCCAATAACGAACAGATTTTTGTCATTCTGTTTGTCGACATCGTCGCTCTGGTTCTCTTGATGCACGCCAGTGGCGGCCTGACCAGTGGCCTCGGCTTTTTACTGCTGGTAACCGCAGCCACCGGTGGCATCTGTCTGAATAACCAGGCCAGTACTGCTCTGGCAGCACTGAGCTCGCTACTGGTCTTGTCTCAGGCGCTGTACATGATGCAAACTTCTGCTGGCGACAACCGCAGTCTGTTTGCAGCGGGAACCCTCGGGATCATCCTGTTCGCCTGCTCGCTGCTGTTTAATTATCTCAGCGGTAAATTGCGAGCCAGTGCCGCTGAAGCCACAGCGCAAGCAGAACACGCCGCCCACTTGCAGCGATTGGCCCAACTCATTGTAGAACGAATGCAAACCGGCATCGTCGTCACCGACCCGTCGGGCTCTGTGGACCTGATCAATCAATCCGCTACTCAATTGCTCAACTGGCCTCAGAACGGCCAGCCGCTTCGACTCAATGACATGGAAGAATTGGAAACCCGGTTAACACAGTGGCAACAACACCGTCAGGCCAGCGTGCCCAACCTAAAGCCAGACAACAGTAATAACGAAGTACGCTTGCGCTTTGCCGATCTGACCACCGAGGTAGACACTGATAACGATCACTCTTCCAGAACACTGATTTTCGTCGAGGACACCCGCAGCCTCAATCGCGAAGCCCAAAGCATCAAACTGGCCTCTCTGGGACGACTGACCGCCAGTATTGCACACGAGATCCGCAATCCACTGGGCGCCATCAGCCACGCAGGCCAACTGTTAGGCGAGTCTCCAGCTCTGGATAAAGCCGATCGCCGCCTGACCGAGATCATTGAGACCAATGCCCAGCGGGTAAATCAGATCATTGAAAACGTGCTGCAGCTCTCTCGCCGACGTCCCACCAAGCCTGAGCAGATCGATCTGCGCCAATGGCTGCAAAGCTTTATCAGTGATTTCCAGGAAAACAGCTCGGATCACGTCAACATCGATTTAAAAGAACTCAACCGCAACGCCCACACCCGCATTGATCTCAGTCACTTAAGTCAGGTGATGACCAATCTTATCGACAATGGCCTGCGCTACAGTCAGCAGGCGACGGGAGACGCACATGTCACACTCAAGCTTGGTATCGATACCACAACAGAGCTTCCATTCCTGCTGGTTATTGACGATGGCGATGGGATCCCCGAAGATGGTCAATCACATATTTTCGAGCCTTTTTACACCACTGAAGCGACAGGTTCGGGGCTTGGACTCTATCTTTCCAGAGAACTGTGTGAGGCTAACCACGCTGCGATCAGCTATTGTCGGGATACCGACGGAAAGAGCTGCTTTCGCATAGATTTCTCTCACCCGGACAGGATGTTTTAAGCCTTCCTATGAGTACACCGACAACACCATGAGCACACCGAATACAAAAGCCATGAGTACGACGACCCAAGCGCTGATCATCGACGACGAACCGGATATCCGGGAACTTCTGGACATTACCCTCTCGCGCATGGGCATCGAGGTCGATTGCGCGGCAAGCGTCAAAGAGGGAATGGAGTACCTGAACAACAACACCTACAGCGTCTGCCTCACTGATCTGCGTCTGCCTGACGGCGACGGTATCGAACTGGTGAAGTGGATGCAGAAGAACCACGCTCAGCTTCCTGTCGCAGTATTTACCGCACACGGCAACATGGACACCGCCATTTCTGCGATGAAAGCCGGCGCTTTTGATTTCCTCTCCAAACCTGTTGAACTGGAGCATTTACGCAGCTTAATCAATACCGCACTGCGCCTTACCGCCAATCAGGATTCGCAATCCGACAACAGCCCACCCTTGCTGGGGAAAACCCAGAACATTGAAAGCTTGCGACAAAAAATCCTCAAGGTTTCCCGCAGCCAGGCTCCCGTCTACATAAGCGGTGAATCCGGCACCGGTAAAGAGCTGGTGGCTCGCGCTATCCACTATCAAGGTGGGCGGTCCGATGGCCCGTTTATCCCCGTTAACTGTGGCGCCATCCCCAAAGAGTTGATGGAAAGCGAGTTCTTTGGTCACAAAAAAGGCAGTTTTACCGGAGCCTCCGGCGACAAACAAGGGCTGTTCCAGGCAGCCAACGGCGGCACCCTGTTCCTGGATGAAGTGGCCGATTTACCTCTGGATATGCAGGTCAAACTCCTGCGCGCCATTCAGGAAAAAGCCGTACGGCCCATCGGCTCCGACCACGAAATCCCCGTGGACATCCGAGTCCTAAGCGCCACCCACAAAGACCTCGCGCAAGAAGTCCAGCGCGAACATTTCCGCAACGACCTTTACTACCGCATCAACGTCATCCAGATTAATATACCGCCGTTGCGCGACCGACAAGACGACATCGAATTGCTGGCCAACCACTTTCTCCAGCGCTTCGCTGATGACTGCGGCATGCCCACACCGGCACTCGCCAAGAACAGCTTAACAGCCTTAAAAAACTACCCATTCCCAGGCAATGTCCGGGAATTGGAGAACATCCTCGAGCGCGCCTTTACCCTCTGCGAC
>NZ_CBFIHX010000122.1:0-8476 GCF_965662505.1 Pseudomaricurvus sp.
CACGCTCCTGGGAGTGTTGAATGGTTTGTTCAACACGTGCGATATCGGCACCAATAGAATAGAAACGACCTTGAACGTCGTTGAACTTGTCGGTTAAGTCTGTGTACTGGGTGCGGTATTTCTCGATAGCGGTGTCGTTTTGCACCTGACCGGTGACAAACGACTCTACTTTCAGCTCTAATTCTGTAATGGCTTCTTTTTTGACGGTTGCCTGTTCGTCCAGCACTTTAAAGCGTAACGCCTGCAGCTGAGCCTTCAGCAAGCGCTCCTCTTTCTTGTATTCAGTATACTTTTCAGCCGATTGAGCCTGACGATGCAGGCGGGAGAGCTGGCGCTCCAGTTCGTCGCGGATATCGGTCAAGCGCTCGAGGTTTTCGTGGGTACGACGCATGCGATTTTCAGTGTCGCGGCGACGCTCTTTGTACTTGGAGATCCCCGCCGCCTCTTCAATATACACCCGCAATTCTTCAGGCTTTGCTTCGATCAGACGGGAAATCATCCCCTGTTCGATAATGGCGTAACTACGCGGTCCCAGACCGGTACCGAGGAAGATATCCGTAATATCACGGCGACGACATTTGGTACCGTTCAGGTAATAGCTGTTTTGAGCGTCACGGGTCACTTTACGTTTGATGGAGATTTCCGCAAATCCCGCGTACTCACCCACCAAGGAGCCATCGCTGTTGTCAAAAACCAGCTCAATAGAGGCTTGCCCCACAGGTTTTCTGCCACCGGAGCCGTTAAAGATAACGTCCGTCATGGATTCACCGCGAAGGTTCTTGGCGGAAGACTCCCCCATTACCCAGCGCACGGCATCGATGATATTGGATTTACCACAACCATTGGGTCCGACTACGGCCCCCAGGTTGCTGGGAAAATTGACGGTCGTCGGATCGACGAACGATTTAAAACCTGCCAGCTTAATGCATTTTAGCCGCATAGAAATGCTTCACTCAGATATAACGTATTGATTTTCTTATGATTTGGGGTCGATCCAAATAGGTCAAAAACGCCATCCAACGACGCTAAATCTATATTCTTCACCCTGCCAGCCCACATCCCGTGTTCACTGTCGTCATGATTCAAACGATTGATCAAACAGGAATTTTACACACTTGAGAGGGCTATTACATCCACTCACTCAGGGAAAATTCCGGTCACCCAGCTCACCGAAAGCGACCGGAAACTGCACACCAAAAGACTGCTCAAAACCCACCCAAAGGGGCCGAAAATCACCCGAACCGCACAGAATTCATCAGACAAACAACAACTCTATGGTATCTGCTGATCAACCGACAAACTGAGAGGCTCATTCAATTCTGCCAGCACGACGGGACCAAAACTGCCCTGCCAGTCACCGGATTGTGGTACAGGCTCCCCGGATTTTGAAATACGTGCCACCACTTCCAGCTTGGGCACACTGGCAATGGTCATTCCCGGCGCCATCGCCATGGACTCATCCAGCGTGATTTCGGCCGGCAGATCCGCCACGGTCAATCGCTGAATCGCCAAAGGCATCTTCGCGCCCTGCCAGGCTCTCGCATAGATAAAGACGGTATCCTCTGGAGCCACAGAGATCCCACCCGGAACACTGACTTTCACCGTCAGGCTGTTTGCCGATTTGCTGGCTGTCGGGTCTCCAGATTCTCCGGCAGGCTTCTCGCCAGTCGCCGACTCGCCTTGCTGACTCAGCATCAGCGGCGCCTGAACGCCAGACTCTTCAGCCAGGGCCTTCGCCCGTTGAATGCCAGCCAAGAGCGATCTGGCTGCCGGGCTGTTTCTGCCCATTACCTCAACCGCATGCTCCCAGCTCTGAATAGCCTTCCGATACTCCTGCCTTTCGAAGGCTGCAATTCCCATCAACCCCAATGATGTGGTCTCATCAGGGTTTTTGGTCAGCGCTTGCTTCGCTAAAGCTTCCACTTCAGGGGTTACCCGGTTGCCTGACGCCAAAAAGACCGCTTGCGCGAGTTCACCCAGAATATGCGGAGGGACTTCTTCATTGTGCTGGGCAATATACATGTAGGCACCAACGGCCTTCACGTAGTCATTGTTCTGCATGTAGGAACGGGCCAACAAATAGCGATTACCGACATTATCCGGCTTTTTCTCAAGTCGGTTTTCCAGGCTCGCAATCAAAGCATCCAGATCTTCCTGACCACTGACGGCGTCCTGCTGCTGGAAATACGCCTCGCGAAGATCGAGAATTTCCACGTCTTCAATAGAGCCATGCTGCCAGTAAAAACCCAACGCAACCAATGGCAAAAGACCTGCCGCCAGGTAAAGACTCCACCGGGAAGTACCCTGACCGGTATGTTCCGTTACAGCAATATCTTCCAACAGCGATAATTCCAGCTCTTTTTTCAGCTGATCAAACTGCGCCTGCTCCAGTTCGCCCGAAGCCAACTGGGACTCCAACACCTGCAGGTGTTCATTAAACAGATCGAGAACCACCTCTTTGCGATTTTCGACATCGGCCGGATCAACCCGTCGCGACTTTGATTGGCGCCAGAGCGGCCACAAAACGAAAACCACCGCTACAACGGCCATTACGGCAACAACCAGCCAAAAATTCCCCATCAATGCCCTACCTTACTTTTGGCCATCTAATTGGCCCAACTCAAATACATTAAAACCGCACTCGGTGGCGACTGCGGTTTACTCTCAATCAACGAATTTGTCTTAACGTGAACACTTTTCTGATATTAACCTTGCCTCTATCAAGCTTGGCTTTAATCAGAAGACTGCTTTCGCTTTTGCTCTGCGGCTTTCAGCAACTGCTTCAAACGCGCCTGTTCATCCGACTCCAGCACGTCGCCTTGTGACTTGCTTTTACGTCGCTGACGCAAGGTCAGCCCCACCATTACGGCGCCCAGAACCAGCAAAACCGCAGGTAAAGACCACAACAACATCGTGTTGCTCTTTAACTGAGGACGATAGAGAACATAGTCGCCATAGCGATTCACCATGAAATCCACGATTTCTTTATCGCTCTTCCCCTCTTGCAGCATGCGGTAAAGCTCGCGCCTTAAATCTGCAGCAATGGGCGAATCAGACCCACCAAGGTTTTGATTCTGGCATTTGGGACAGCGCAGCTCTTCCACAAAGGACAGATAGCGCTGACGGGTCACCTCATCATCAAACTCGTAGACGTCAATTCCGGCCCAGGCTGACGAGGCCATCAGCACAAGTCCCACCAGCCAGGCGAAGAAACCATAGTGGACACTTGATGTATTCATACTCAGGAATCTGCGAGACATTATTGTTGGCTCCGGTCAGTCATAAATCCCCCTTCAAAGAGCGGAAGAGTATAGCAACCGACTTCGCGAGGCTCTAGAGAAGTCTCGTAAAGAAAAATCAGTATGATTTTGAATTTTCTGGAAAAAAGTCGTTGACCCAGAACGAAATATCATTATTATACGCGGCCACTGACAGCGAGGGTGGTTAGCTCAGCTGGGAGAGCATCGCCCTTACAAGGCGAGGGTCGGGGGTTCGATCCCCTCACCACCCACCAGTTTTTCGATGCGTGATGCGAAAGATTTGGAGTTGTCAGAACAATGCGGACCGGTAGTTCAGTTGGTTAGAATGCCGGCCTGTCACGCCGGAGGTCGCGGGTTCGAGTCCCGTCCGGTCCGCCACTATTTTAAAAAGCCGCTCTTTGAGCGGCTTTTTTTATGCCTGACGGAAACCCCAACTGTCGGTTTCGGCTTGAAACAGGGTTTCACACAAACAAAAAAAGCAGCCCTATAGCTGCTTTTTCTGAATAGCCCACCGCCTCAAATCTAGCCAACACCTCATCTAGCCAACACCTACCATCACTCCAGAAAGACCATTGAGGGAGAGTCCCTCTTAAGCGAGAGTCCCTCCTAAGCGAGAGCCCCTCTTAAAAGGTGTCCTGACATACCATAAAGGTACTAACTGCTTTTATCGGCTTTTTTCATGTCTTCCTGAATATGACGGCGTGCATAAACGCCAACATACCCCATCATGACACACGCCAAAACGACAATGGCCACACCAGAGAGAACATACAGATCGATATACATAGGTCACCTTCCTTCTTGCTTTCAGGCTGATTAAAGCTTTACCGAGTCGGCTGAAGCGTTATAGATTCCGGCTAAAGCTCTTGTTTGAGTTAATAATACGCCGATCCCCCATTCACACCTTGATCTCGGTCAAGAGAGAGTGTTCTTGAAATTGTGAACTCGCCTACACTGACAACAGTACACAGTAGACTTTTGTTGAATAATCCGCCAAATTCGCACTCACTGAGTCACATGGAAGGTTCATCAATGAAAATCAATCAGAAGTCATAAAGATCGCCTATTTTTTCTGACCATAACTCATGGGATGGAGTGAACACCCTCAATCCACCAGTAGAATACCGCCTATACTTCACTCAACTCACCGAATGCAACAACCTCTTAAAATGATTAAAAATACGCCACAAACATACGGCTCCGTCAGTAAATGCCTACATTGGGCCATCGCATTGGTTATCGTCGGTATGTTTATACTCGGCTTGTGGATGGTCGATCTCACTTATTACGACAGCTGGTATGTGAAGGCGCCCCATTACCATAAAAGCGTTGGCATCCTGATAGCCTTCGCCATGATATTTCGACTGCTCTGGCGATGGTCAAACCCCACGCCAAAACACATCGTCAGCCATAAACCCTGGGAAGTCAGTCTTGCACTGGCAACACATGTTTTGCTTTATATACTGATTTTTAGCATTCTCGTTACTGGCTACCTGATTCCTACCGCCGACGGACGTGGTATCGATGTGTTCAACTGGTTTACCGTACCATCTGTTGGCAGTTTCTTTGATAACCAGGAGGATGTGGCAGGAGACATACACTATTGGTCTGCCTGGGCTGTTATTGCATTGGCTTCATTGCACACGATTGCAGCTATAAAACATCATGTCCTGGATAAGGACGCGACCCTGAAACGAATGCTGTAAACTCACACGGTCACGACACTGCCCTTCCAACTATTTTAAACTTCATGAAAAGGAATATTTATGGCTATGAATATATTCAATTCCCGCAAGATAATTCCGTTGTTAGCCGGCGTAGCGCTGTCTTTCAATGCGGTGGCCGCCGACTATAAAATTGATACAAAAGGCGCCCACGCCTCAATCAACTTTAAAATTCCTCATCTGGGGTATTCATGGCTGGTTGGACGATTCAATGATTTTGAAGGGAAATTCACCTACGATCCTGAAAACATGGAAGCTTCTACGGTGGAGGTTACTGTCGATACCACAAGCATTGATTCTAATCATGCAGAGCGGGACAAACACTTAAGAGGCGATGACTATCTGGATACGGATAAGTTTGGACAAGCGAAGTTTGTGAGTACCGAAGTCACCGACAAAGGTAATGGCAACTTCACAGTAATCGGCGACCTCACCTTACACGGCGTCACCAAGCCGATTACTATTGACGCCGCAATCGTCGGAGAAGGCCCGGATCCATGGCTGGGTTATCGGGC
This sequence comes from Pseudomaricurvus sp., assembly GCF_965662505.1. Taxonomy (NCBI): domain Bacteria; kingdom Pseudomonadati; phylum Pseudomonadota; class Gammaproteobacteria; order Cellvibrionales; family Cellvibrionaceae; genus Pseudomaricurvus; species Pseudomaricurvus sp. Next base: position 5,500 of record NZ_CBFIHX010000122.1, read on the forward strand.
AGGATTTTCTGGCACTACAGTTTTAAAATTGAAGGACTTTGGTATTCCTGACAAGCTGGGGCCAGCGTCATCACGAGTCACCCTGGATTTGTATGTAGAAGGCGTAAGCCAGTAAAACGGATCGATCACTTCAATGACGTGATCCATCCGTTTTTAGCGGTAACCCCCTTTGTAGAGGGGGTCTTGAAGATTGTATTTAACTCTGCCGCGATTTAACAAGGGTTCCGGCAGGCGAACCAATCCGTGCTCAGCCAATTTCTCCTGCCCCTCTTCTGAATACAACCACGCGGCAACTTGCTGAAGGCTCTCTGCCTCAGCACTTCCTTTAAAATTGCTGTAAAGATACCAAGGGCGCTTAAGCGTCATCCTGCCATCAACCACCGCATCCCTCTCTGCCTGGTTATTGACTTGAGCCGTGATAATCGTCATCACAGGACGATGGCCATAGCGTAACAAAAACTCCCCCATCGTACTGTCACTCCATTTCTCTCCTGAAATGGCGAACTGTGCATCTCCGTTTAATAACGCTTGAGACGGCGAGTCAACGACGACAACCATATCATTCAACTGCTGAAGCTTGTCTGCCTGATCCGTCGGCACAGCCACTGAAACCTTTGGCAGGCTGGCCATGGTGTCTTTCTTTGGTTCACTGCTGCATCCTGCTAATCCAATCAAACTCACCAGTACAGACAGGGTAACCACAAGCTTGGGTGTAAATGTCATCTATGAAATTCTCCGCTTGTCCTTAGGTAGATCAGCCTTTACTGAGGTGGAGCCAGCTGCTCTTCTGTCGAGTAAATAGTCCATGCTTTCTTGGCTAGCGGTTGTCCCGCATGATGAAGTATGGCCTTGGTGCGGCGCTCTCGTATGTGTTTCAACTCATCTGAAACCAAAGCGTTTTCTTCGGTGAAGATATGAGTGGTAATTCTGGAGCTTGCTATACCACGCTGCTGTAAAGCCGTTGCGATAGCATCAACCCGGCGTTTAGCCAAAGCCTGATTATAAGCCAGGGTCCCCTCGGGACTCGTATCTCCAATCAATTCAACGTGCACACTGGCGTATTGATTTAACACCGACACAAGATGGTTTATTGTTGTCTGCTGATCTGAACGGATTACAGATTTGTCATAATCAAAATCCACCGTAAAGGTTTCTTTTTTGTCGCCCTCGCTCCAGCCCGCACAACCTTCATTATTGACATGAGCACCTTTAGGCGAATGCGCGCACTTGTCCCGCTGATTGATGACACCATCACCATCAAAATCTCTGACATCATCGTATTTGGGGCGCTGCACGGTCATATCCGGCACACCAAAACAACCACTCAATAGTGATCCCAGCACCAGCAAGCTCAACCATTTCACATGAACAACCATTATTCGCTCTCCTCATGGCTGTCTGGGTCCCTGCTTTCGCTGTTTTCTCCCCATTGCTCTGGATAATCTACCCGCAGGGAGTAAATCAACGTACCCAACGCATTATTCAATCGATAATTGGCGTATTGGTAATCGTATTTCGCGGTAATGTAGTTACGACGTGCCACGAACAACTCCACCTGAGCATCCAGTACGTCCAACAAAGTTCGGCGGTCTAAACGAAACTGTTGAATATAACCCGCATGTGTGGCGGTCGCCGCATCCACATTTTCTTTGAACACATCTACCTGTTGTGACACAAAGTTCTGGGCGTTCCAGGCCAGCTTGGTGCCTTCTTCAACTTCGAGGTAACTGCGCTTATAGATGGCCATCGCTTCGTTGTAGCGCCAGCCGGAAGCCCGAGCCAGATTCTTATCCCGACCACCGTTGTAGATGTCGTATTCCATCCTCAACATAATTCGGCCATTTTCATCACGCCCCTCGAAACCACCGATATCATCATTATCGTTGGCCACCATTTCGAGATAGACCTTAGGGTAAAAGCTGTGCTCAGCGATGCGACGTTCTTCCTGGGCTGCTGAAATATCCGAACGGGCAACATCCAGTTCCGGATGATTGGTTTTTGCCTGTTCCAATGCATCTGTGAGTGTTTCCGGCATTAAACTGCTGTCATGGACCGGATCAATCAAACTGCCGGGCTCTTGGCCAACCCAGCGCATAAATGTCGCGCGGGTATCATACAAATTGTTGTTGGCTGCCAGCATGGAGGCTCTGGCACTGGCAAGACGAGCACTGATCTGAGACAGATCAGACTCACTGGACAACCCCTTGGAGACACGATGTTTGATGTCTTCCATTGCGGATAGGTGATCCTGAACATTTTTCTTGGCTAGCTCTGCAATGGATTCTGTTTTCAACAAATCCAGATACAGCCTGCAGACTTGCAATGCGGTATTTTCGGCGCGACTGATCAGAGCATAACGCTCAGAAGCGGCTTCCTGCCCCAAACGCTCAACTTCTGCCTGCGTTTTGAAACCATTGAAGAGTAATTGGGAGATAGAGAGCCCCAGTTCACCGCGATCCAGTTCGGCATCCAGATCCTGACCACTTTTATATCGGGTTTCCTCCGGACCATAACCGGCCGTTAGACGGACTTGTGGCAGGTAATCACCACGGGCACTGTCTTGAAGGCTCAGACTGGATTGATAGCGGGCATATTGCTGCTGTATATCCGGGTTGGTATCAATGGCGCTCGCCACGGCCTCCTCAAGCGTCATTGCCTGTAGCGGTGACACCAACAGGGTCATCGATATAGCCAGTAATAACCGACGCATTCTCACTCCTAAATGGTTTTGTTTTCCGTGTTTTCAGGCCTACACCTGACCAACTTTCTCCATAACATCTGAAAACGATGAGATCAAAATCGATAAAGATCATGGATTTCATACAGTTATTACAATCTTTAAACCCGTTTTATAGGTGAAACTCCTAATATTTTAGACAAGGTATTGAGATTTGCTGCTTTTTTAGAGCAAATTTCTATAAAAAACCCAAATGTTCAAGGCTCACGCATCGCCGTGGCTCTGGCTCTTAATAGAGGC
>NZ_CBFIHX010000122.1:8486-10354 GCF_965662505.1 Pseudomaricurvus sp.
GGAATGATGGGTAATTCGTGTAACCTGGCATCATGAGTTTTAACGTGAGCCTCGTAATAGGTAGTACCTTCTTCATCTTGGAGGGCATCAGAGCTCACATAAGTAACTTGCCCATCCAGTCCACCATAAATAACAAAATCATAAGCCGTGAACTTCACATTGGCTTCCAGCCCTTCGCGGATAAACGCTATATCCTGTGGCGCAATTCGGGCTTCGACGATCATTTGATCGTCAATTGGCACGATCTCCATCATTGCCTCACCAGGCTTGATCACACCGCCAACCGTTCGAGTCGCAATATTTTTAACCTTGCCGCGAATGGGAGACAGCAATTGGGTTCGGGTCAACTGATCCGCCAGCGCCCTTCTGTTTTCAGCTAACTGAGCCAGCTGACTGTCCACATCGGCCAATTCAACTTGGGCATTGGTTCTGAATTCCAAAGCGATGTTGCGGCTTTCTGCAATCGCCTGATCTCTGGCCGCTAGCAAGCGCTGCTCATTCAGGATAGAGGCTTCCAGATCGCCTTTTAAGTTAACTTCATCACGCTGTAATTTCAGTAATTCAACCTTAGCCACTGCGCCTGTTGCCACCACATCACGTGTGAGCTGGACTTCTTCGCTGACCAGTGCCAAACCCTGCCTGAGTGTTTGAGTGGTTCTTCTGGCTTCACTGATCGCTTTCGACTGCTGCGCCACCTTCTGTTTGGCCTCTTCGACCTGTGACAACAATTGATTTATACGCTCCCGGTAGCCTGCCTGAGCGGTGATGAGGATCTTTTGCATGGCCACCTTATTGGACAAGGCATCCAATCCAGCATTTTCAAACGATACCTCTTGAGGAGTGACCTTAATTTGATGGGTATTGTCTTCCACGACTGAGCCGATGCTCACCGATTCCAATTCAGCCTTGAGCCTAAGATGCTTTGCCAGCAACGCTGAACTCTGTTCTTCTGCCTCCTGAAAGGCGGCTCTGAATCGGGTATCGTCCAGCTTCACCAACATATCACCCGCTTCAACAACCTGGCCTTCTCGAACCTGGACTTTTCGCAAGATCCCGCCTTCGAGACTTTGTATTTTTTGAACCGACTGTGCAGGCACCACTTTTCCAGCACCCACCACCACTTCATCCAACGTCGCAAAAGCAGCCCAGATTAAGGTGACCAGCAACAGCGCACTGATAAGCCAGACCACGCTGCGGGCCCGATAGGCGTCTTTCACCTGCTGCCAGTACAGCGAACTGCTCATGAATCGTTCCCCGTGGTTTCAGGCTCTGTAACCTGTTCTTCTCTCTTGGAAACGGCTGAACGCCGTATATTGACGGCTCTGACCTTTTGGGGCCCTGTATTTGCAGTCACCGATGTCTTTTCTTTGGTTTTTTGATCGCGCAGCTGCTGCGCCAGAACCGTTGCCGTGGGACCGTCAGCCACTATCCGGCCTTGATCCAGCACAATCACACGATCACACAGTTGCAGTAAGCTGGGTTTGTGAGTTGCTATGACCGTACAACGATCTTTGGGAGGGTTTTTCAATCCGGCGATGACCTGTGACTCCATTGTCTGATCCATGGCGCTACAGGGTTCGTCGAGAATCAACAGTGATGATTCTCGCAGTAAGGCTCTGCCTAAAATTACTGCCTGACGCTGTCCTCCTGACAAATTACGCCCGAGCTCGCCCACCTGCGTTTCGAGACCATTTTCAAGTCTGTCGGCGAAACACATGATGCCCGATGCCAGAAGCACTTTTTCAAGTGCAGATTTATCAACTTCCGCCAGTCCAAAGCACAAATTATCCAACACCGTCCCAAAAACCAGCACGGGAGATTGGCTGACCCACCCTGTGCGTTCCCGAATTGCATTAACCGGCCACTGT
>NZ_CBFIHX010000123.1:0-10253 GCF_965662505.1 Pseudomaricurvus sp.
TCAAGTTCACAGAAAAGGGCGGTGTCTGGATTCGAGTCGATGTCCATCCGCAAATACACAATAAGGCTAAAGTGTGTATTGAAATTAAGGACAGCGGTATTGGTATAGATGACCAACAGCTAAAATCCGTTTGTGATCAGTTTTATCAGGCTGATAGTCACTCCCAGGGACAGTATGGAGGTACAGGGTTAGGGCTTTCTATTGCAAAGCAACTTATAGAATTAATGGGCGGCACTCTGACATTGGAGAGTGAGCACGGCGTAGGTACTACCGTCACTGTGGCTCTGACATTATCTGTTGTGAAGCCTGAGGAAGATGTTCTGTCTGTCGCCGTTGCTCAGGATGGTTTCAGATGCAATGCCAAAGTTTTGATTGTAGAAGATGACAAAATTAATGCTGATTCGTTGATGTATCTCTTGAATGGATTAGGGTGTAACGTGATTGTGGCGCAGGATGGCGTGAAAGCGCTGGAGTATCTGGACGAACATGATGTTGATCTGATCTTTATGGATCGGCATATGCCTAATATGGATGGCATCACCGCGACCAAACGCTTGCGAGAAGATGATCGATGGAAAAACCTGCCGATAGTCGCCATTACCGCCAGTATGTCGTTGAAAGATAAGGCTGAATGTCTGAACGCAGGAATGAATGAACATGTGTTAAAGCCCTTGTTCACCGAGCAGGCCATCCAGATATTGATGAAATATTGTCGTCGCCTGTGTGTTAAATCAGACAAAGAACTTACCTGGTGAGCCTGAGGATCTGTATCAGGGTGGAGTTTTGCGTGGTCATAGCTCATAAGACGGGGTTAGATCCCGCTGATGCTACTTCGGAGCAGTAACTGGTATTTAATTTGCAGTGATAAGGACAAACAGGAAATATATGTTGGGGTTTTGATGTTTAAAGTTTCTCTGTGGGTGTTAATGGTGCTGTATCTGCCTCTTGTGTCCATAGATATGGTCAATTCTGCTCCTTTAGAAGTCCGTCAATTGGTTAAAGTGGGCACCCCGGAAAGACCGCCACTATTTATTAATGATGCCAATGATGATGTGACCGCCGGTGTTCTGCAGGCTATGAATCAGGTGCAGGATCAATATCGGTTTGAGTCGTTTGATATTCCGGTAAAACGTCGCAGTCAGGCGATCAAGAACGGGTTGGCCGACATCATGATGTGGGATAACCCTGCTTGGCAGTGGCGTATTCCCCTGACTACCAGTTGGCCGTTGTTGCATGCAAAAGATATTTTTATTGCTTTGCGGGCTAACGCCGTCGATCAAAGCTACTTTGAGACTTTCAGTGATAAAACCTTCGCCCTGGTAGGAGGGTATACCTACAGTTTTCTGATGGGCAATAAAAATGCTCAAGAACAACTGGAAGCAGTGTTTGTGAAGTCGGAAGAAATCAGTATTAGAATGTTGCTGGCAGAACGGGTAGATATTGCCGTGACCAGTGATACCACACTAAAGTGGTTTCTCAAGAAGAACCCACAAGCGGCAGAGCAAATACTGGTGTTCAACACTCCGGATTTAGAATATAACCGGACTTTTCTCGTTCCGGAAAAAAGCCCCATATCCGCCAAAGCAATCAACCGTATTTTGTTGTTGGCGGATCGGCAAGGCTTGCTGAAACCGGTTTATCAGCGTTTTGGTCTGGAGGTTCCGATATACCCTCCAGTATCAGTAGTGCCCCGTATCAAAGAATGACGGGGCATGACCAGTCTGTTCAATATTCAATGTTCAAAAAGAGAGAGGGTGTATCTGTTCTTCAGGCAACACCGCTTTAATCGTGTCTGGAATGTCTTTCGAGCAGCTGGCTTTCGCCTCGGTTTCGGATTGATCGAACGCCTGAATCTCCATGTTTACGCAAACCGTCATGGGTTGGCTCTGCCAGTAGTTGTCGCAGCTGTTCAGAACACTGCTCGGGTTTTGTTGTGCATCCTTACCCATGCTGGCCTGCCAGCAAGCCGAGATTAAATCCTGTTGCATCACTTTCATGGCGGCTTCCCGTCCCTGATCTTTGGCGTACCAGATATAGCTGGGGTGGTTTGCGCCAAGCATCGGAGCGTTGATACCGTCCTGGATGGTGACGCTGGCCACGGTATTCACACCAAAGTCATTCAGCTTATAGTAACTGGATACCCAGCTTCTCACCGGGCCACCATAAGCCACGATGGGTAGAGCGCTGCTGCTCCCCTCGTCGATATCCAGCAGCAGTGGCAGCATGCTCACCACATAGGGCTCGAAATAGCGGTAGGTCTCGCTTAAAGTGCTGCCAGCACTGGCCGGAGCTGCAATGGGAGCTACATCGAGAATGCTTTCATACAGTGTGACTTCGTCCGCGGCCACCTGATTCAGCATCAACAGTTTTTCCCAGCGCTGGCTGGTTTTGGAATTGAGATAGTCCTGATCCGGCAGCGAGTAATCGGGCGGAAAGTGAAGTAGTTGTACCGAGCGTTGATTGACGATCGACAAACCCAGCGGCAGAAAGAAACGCCACTCCTTTGCATCCCACTTATTGTCTTTTTTCAGTTGCGTCACGGCACTCGCGGCCAGCGCTCCGTTGGTTAAAAACTGGATAATTTGAGGTTTGTACTCATTGATGACTGTGGCGTCTCCCCTCATGGTCACGCTATAGAGGTCTTTCTCAACCGTGACATCGGCACTGCCATTGGCAATATGATCCCTCTGCAGGCGCTGATTCAGGTAATGCTCGATGGTGGCTTCCAGAGATTCCCCATTGTCAGAGTTGGGGTAGCTGTAGAGAGTCGTGAGTTCGGTTTCATTACCGAGAGGAAAACTGATTGTAGCTGTTGATGGAGTGGTTGAGTCTGAAGTGGGTGTTGGTTGATCACTACAACCATTCACCAGTAGCAAACCAACCCCAAGCAAGCATGTGTTGATGATTTTCATGGGAAGTCCCTTTTCAATGTGTTGTTGACAGAAAAGGGATGATATAGCGTTTGCTCGAACTGTGCAGTGCGAAAGGTAGAGCCTTTGGTGAGTAATATGGTGGTAAACACAGTGGAAAAAGCCTGCCATTGTATGCGCAGGCGTGGAAGGGGGTAGTCAATATCAGTCAGGTCTTTTTACGGCGATGACCTAACCCTAAACCCAGTAGACCAAGTCCCAGCAAAGCCGCAGTGCCTGGGGTTGGCACATCAACAGATAGGGTGGAATGACCAATATGGAAATCACCACTGATCGATCTGATAGTCACATTCAGTTGGCCGTTCGTGTTCAGTGAGGTAAGAGCTTCAAGCTCTAAATCGCTACCGAAATCGCCGAACGTAATACCGCCAGAATCGAAGTCAAGCTCTTCAACCTGAACAAGGGCAATCTCAAGAAACCATTCATCTGCACAGAAAAAGACATCGCATCCATCATCGAAAATCTCAATGGCCAATGAGCCTGACCAGGCTGTGTCGAGTCCAGGTGTGAAACCGTAGCCAGTAATGTCGTGAAAGTAAGAGTATTGACCACCGATATTTACGTCCGTATCCACATCGAAGCTGTCCACAATCAGTCCGGCACTGGCTGACTGAGCCATTGCGAAAGACCCCAGAAGAAGCCCTATTGCTCCCAGTTTTTTAAACATTGTAATCATCCCTATTTGTGATTTATGTCACATATAAAATGTGAACTTGTAGTCGCATTAATCAACAGGCAAATAGGGTGCCACTATAATTAAATTCAATAAAATCAGTTGGTTAGAGTTTTAAAGTGCGGGAGGAATGGTTATTTTGTAAAATAAACTGACACATATGTACCAGTTTTGGGTGTTCACAAGTTTGGCGTCTTATACATTTATGGTTGGGAGGAAGTGCTCGGGCGGGAAGAAGAAAGCCCCTGCGAGGCAGGGGCTTTGGGGGAAGGCTACAGGTGTTGCAGAAGTGAGAGCCGACTGTAATTCTTAACTACAGCTCTGCGATTTTTTTCACCTGTTCTGCCAGCTTGGCAAGCGCACTTTGCATGTCAGCCAGCTTGTCTTTTTCCTTCTGCACCACCTCAGCCGGCGCCTTGTCGACGAACTTTGGATTATTAAGTTTGCCTTCAACACGTTGAATATCCTTGGTGATACGATCGATTTCTTTGTTTAGGCGTGCGGTTTCCGCCTGTACATCAATCAGACCGGCCATGGGCACCAGAATTTCCATATCACCCACCAGGCCGGTAGCGGACATGGGGGCTTCTTCACCGGCATTCAGCCAGGTGATGGATTCAAGACTGGCAAGGCGCATCAGGAACTGGCGGTTGTCGTTCAGGCAGCGTTGATCGTTGTCTGAACCGTTGGCAAAGTACAAAGGAACACTTTTCGCCGGTGAAATGTTCATTTCGCCGCGAATGTTACGCACTCCTTCGATGACGCCTTTCAGCCATTCCACGTCGACGATGGCCTTCTGGTCGATCAGGCTGTCATCGCATTGAGGCAGGGCGGCGGTCATGATGGTTTCACCTTCTGCACCAGCAAGGTCTTTCACCCGCTGCCAGATCTCTTCGGTGATGAACGGCATCAGTGGGTGTGCCAGACGCAGAATTTCTTCCAGTGCGCGAACCATAGTGCGGCGGGTGCCGATCTTTTGTGCTTCGCTGAAATCGTCACTGGTGAGGATAGGCTTGGACAGTTCCAGATACCATGCGCAGTACTCGTTCCAGATAAAGTCGTACAGTGCCTGAGAGGCCAGGTCGAAACGGTAGGCTTCGACACCTTCGGCAAAGGCTTTTTCGACCTGTTGCAGTTTGGCAATGATCCAGCGATCGGCCACGGACAGCTCGTAGTTGTCTGAGCCATCTTGCCCACAATCTTTCGCAGAAACGCGATCGCCGGCGTCGTTCTGAACTTCACAGTTCATCAAAACATAGCGCGAGGCGTTCCAGATCTTGTTGCAGAAGTTGCGGAAGCCTTCGATACGACCTACATCGAATTTGATGTCACGACCGGTGGAGGCCAGTGAGTAATAGGTGTAACGCAGGGCGTCGGTGCCGTAGGCGGCCAGTCCGTCCGGAAACTCCTTGCGGGTTTGTTTTTCGATCTTCTCTCGCAGGCGCGGCACCATCATACCGGCGGTGCGTTTGGCCACCAGGGATTCCAGATCAATACCATCGATCAGATCAATAGGGTCCAGCACGTTGCCCTTGGATTTGGACATCTTCTGGCCTTGACCGTCGCGAACCAGCCCGTGTACATAAACGGTGTGGAACGGTACTTCTTTTTTGAAATGCAGGGTCAGCATGATCATCCGTGCAACCCAGAAGAAGATGATGTCAAAACCGGTCACCAGCACATCGGTGCTGTGGAACGTCTTGAGGAAGTCTGTCTGGGCTGGCCAGCCCAGGGTGCCGAAGGTCCACAGGCCGGAGGAGAACCAGGTGTCCAGTACGTCGTCGTCCTGCTTTAAGACAGCTTCGGCGGGAATGTTGTGCTTCTCGCGAACTTCTTCCTCGCTGCGACCCACGTAGACTTTACCGTCTTCGTCATACCAGGCGGGAATACGGTGGCCCCACCAAAGCTGGCGGGAGATACACCAGTCCTGAATGTCACGCATCCAGGAGAAGTACATGTTCTCGTATTGCTTGGGCACAAACTGAATGTCACCGCCTTCAACGGCCTTAATGGCCTCGTCCGCCAGTGGCTGGGTTTTCACGTACCACTGATCCGTCAGGTAGGGCTCAATCACCACCCCGGTGCGATCGCCGCGGGGCACTTTCAATTTGTGATCGTCGATTTTTTCCAGCAGACCCAGCGCATCCAGATCTTCAACGATCTGTTTGCGGGCGTCGAAACGATCCATTCCCCGGTACTTTTCAGGGGCAGTGTTGTTGATCTCGGCATCGTCGTTGAAGATGTTGTTCAGCGGCAGGTTGTGACGCTGGCCCATCTCGTAATCGTTGAAATCGTGAGCCGGCGTGATTTTTACACAGCCGGTACCGAACTCCATGTCGACGTAATCGTCGCCGATGATGGGAATTTCGCGGTCGACCAGTGGCAGGGTAATGGTCTTGCCAATCAGGTCTTTATAACGCTCATCATCCGGGTGAACCGCCACGGCGGAGTCGCCCAGCATGGTTTCGGGACGCGTGGTGGCGACGACCAGATGGCCGGAACCATCAGTTAACGGGTAGCGGAAGTGCCACAGGAAGCCATCTTCCTCTTCGGACAGTACTTCCAGATCGGATACGGCGGTGTGCAGTTTCGGATCCCAGTTCACCAGACGCTTGCCGCGGTAAATCAGGTCGTCTTCATACAGCTGAATAAAGACTTCCTGAACCGCGTTATAGAAGCCGTCGTCCATGGTGAAGCGCTCGCGGGACCAGTCCGGGCTGGCGCCCAGCCGGCGCAGCTGCTGGGTGATGTTGCCGCCGGATTCTTCTTTCCACTCCCAGACCTTTTCGATGAACTTGTCGCGGCCCAGCTCGTGACGGCTGGTGCCCTGAGCGTCCAGCTGACGTTCTACCACCATCTGGGTGGCGATACCGGCGTGGTCGGTGCCCACTTGCCAAAGGGTGTTGTGACCTTTCATGCGGTGGTAGCGGATCAGGGCGTCCATGATGGATTCCTGAAAACCGTGACCCATGTGCAGGCTACCGGTGACGTTGGGTGGCGGAATCATGATGCAGTAGGGCTCACCCTCGCCAGAAGGCTTGAAATAGCCGTTCTTTTCCCAGGTTTCGTACCAGTTTGTTTCAATAGCCTGTGGCTGGTAGGTTTTATCCATAACGTCAATTGTCTTCGTAGTAAAGCCGGAATTGTGGGCCGATAGCGCGAAATAGGGCGCGACGGCACTGAATATGCGAATTGAAAGGGCTGAGATTATACATGGGCTGGCGGATGGGATACAGCCGTGGGTGATCCTTCGACAGGCTCAGTGCTCGTTCGCCTTGAGCCTGTCGAAGGGCGTGGCAGGGTCGGTGGCCTCTTCCTTTCTATTCCCTGAAAGCAGGCTTCTGATAGAATGCGGCTTTTACAGACCTTGATTTCCCTCAAAACCTACAGGAACCTCCCCATGAGCGCTGCTTCTGCTGGCAAATCCCTTAAAGACTCGGTACTGGCGGTCAATGATGATCTGCCAATTCGCACCGACAAGCCAGTGCACAGTGGCAAGGTGCGCTCAGTGTATTGGCTGACAGAAGCGGACAGTCGCCGCCTGATTGAGGAGAAGGGCTACGACGTGGCACCGGATGCGCCTTTGGCCATTATGGTGATCAGCGACCGGATTTCGGCGTTTGATTGCATCTGGACTGGCGAGGGTGATGTGCGAGGCGTACCCGGCAAGGGCGCGGCGCTGAATGCTATCTCCAATCATTGGTTTAAGCTGTTCCGGGAAAAGGGGCTGGCAGACAGCCACATTCTGGATATTCCCCACCCGTTTGTATGGATCGTACAAAAAGCCAAACCGGTGATGATCGAAGCCATCTGCCGCCAGTACATTACCGGTTCCATGTGGCGTGCCTATTCCAAGGGTGAGCGTGAATTCTGTGGCATCGAAATGCCCGATGATCTGCAAAAAGATCAGAAGCTTGCCGAACTGCTGATCACCCCGTCCACTAAGGGTATTCTCAAGGGCATTCCCGGTGTGCCGGAAGTGGACGATGTGAACATTACCCGCACGGATATCGAAAACAACTTCGAAGCGTTTAACTTCCGCAGCGCCGATGACATCGCTACCTACGAGAAACTGCTGAAAGAAGGTTTCAACGTCATCAGTGATGAGCTGGCGGCACTGGATCAGATCTTTGTGGACACCAAATTCGAGTTTGGTTTTGTCACGGATAAAGCGGGCAATGAAAAACTGATCTACATGGACGAAGTGGGCACGCCGGATTCTTCCCGGATCTGGGATGGCGAGAGCTATCGCAACGGCAAAATCGTGGAAAACTCCAAAGAGGGCTTCCGCCAGTTTTTGCTGAATCACTTTGAAGACCCGGATATTCTGCTCAACAAAGACCGCATGGACGAGCGCTCAGCTCTGGCGCGTGACAATGAGTTGCCTATGGACGCGTTGATGGACATTTCCCGCACCTACACCGGCATTGCCGAAAAAGTGACGGGTCAGAAAATTGTATTGTCTGATAACCCCAAGGCCGAGATCGTTGAGGTCTTGCGTGAGCAGTACGGGTTGATTGATTGAATAACCCAAGGTTGACGCAGGGTAAAATGCAATGGATTGTAAAGCTGAAACCTAAATACGAATTTTCGTTAAGAGTTGTGCTACGGTAATGGCAATCATTATTCAAAACGCCATGTGACGCCATCAACATGTTTACAAAATCTCGCACACACAGACTCAGAGCAGGGCGCATCATGTTGACGCTTATGCTTCTGCAGTGCCTGTTTGTTGCCGTTGAGGCAGCGTGCGATATTTTTATTCCAGAAGAAAGTCACCACTCTCTTTCCGCGGATGCATTTGCATTTGATTCAACCTCTGTAGATCAACCTCACTCTGGATTTGATGACCACGTGTCTGGCAACGACGCGGCGCAGGAGAGTTGTGACCACTGCTGTCAGTGTCATGGGCATAGTTCCCACGTAGCCGTTTTGCCTTTCGTTATAGCCGTCACTGTAGTACCTGAGACAGCTATTCTGGTCTCTTATCCTACCGATGCATCGTCAAAGTCTCTCTCGTCTATCTATCGTCCCCCCATCGTTTAACCCTGCTGTTTTCTTGTCGTTTATTCATTTTTAACGGTCTGATTTAACCAACACAGGGTACGTGTATGTGCATTTTATGGTCCGGGCAGCGACGTCTGCTTCCGGGGGCGTGGATGTGTGCTTGTCTGCTTTTGATACTGCCGTTCGTGGGTGCAGCGCAGACTGAAGCAATCCAGCGTTCAATAACTCTTGAGCAGGCGCTCAGGAAATCTTTAAACAATAATCCCGAATTGCAGATGTTTCAGTGGCGTTTCAAAGCGCTGGATGGTCAGCAACAATCCGCCGATCTGGCTCCGCCTCTGGAGCTGGGTTTCGAAGCAGAAAATATACTGGGCAGTGACAATTACTCAGGAATGGACAGTGCTGAGCTGACCGTATCTCTGTCTTCGGTTATTGAGTTGGGAGGTAAACGCGACTCCCGACTCGCGTTGGCGGACTCCCGCTATGTTCTGGCTGAAGCCGAACGTCAGGCACAATCCCTCAATCTGTTGGGCAAGGTGACACAGAGCTTTATTGTTGCGCTGACATTGCAGGAAAAATTGCAAGTAGCAGAAGACACCACTCGCCTGGCAACCGACAGTCATCAGTTGGTGGGTCTGCGTGTGCAGCGTGGCGCCGCACCGGAAGCGGAGCGGCTGCGGGCAAAAGCTGCGGTGACGCAGGCTCGTTTAAAGCAGGCTGCACTGGAAGCTCAGCTGCGCAGCCAAAAGCTAACGCTCGCGACTTTATGGGGGGCGGAACGGGTGATGTTTGAGCGTTTATCGGGAGACCTTTCGACCTTTGATGCATCGTCCGGGTTTGAGGTCTTGTATCAACGCGCGCTCACCTCGCCTGCAATTGAAGTCTTATCCCGAGAGGAGCGTGTACGTGATGCCGATGTTGAACTGGCCAGAAGTCAGGCTTCAGCGAATATGCAGTGGAGTATCGGAGTGCGACGGTTTGAAGAGACAAACGATACTGCGCTGACGGCAGGCCTGTCTGTGCCGCTATTTTCCGGTCGACGCAAACAAGGCGCGCTTAAAACCGCTCTGGCAGAGAAAGCCATGGTGGGTGAGCGTAAACGTGTGAGCCTGCTGGCGCTACGTTCTCGATTGTTTCAGGCGTGGCAGACTCATCAGCAAAGTGTTGTCGCCGCCCGGCAGATGAGAAAAGAGGTTCTACCTCTGCTGGAGCGCGCCATGGAGCAAACCCGTGAGGCTTATGAGCAGGGACGATATCGCTATCGGGACTGGATCGCCGCACAGCAAGAACTGTTGAATGCCCGCCTGGAAACGATCGACGCGGCGTCTTTTGCGTTACTGAATCAGGCGTTGATAGAACAGCTTACCGCCCAGTCACTGGCAAACGATGATGAGCAGAAGACAACGACCAAACAGTATGTCGACAGTGAGGTTGATCATGAAGCGCAATAATCAAATTCAGGAAATATTTATGCCCAGTTTCAGCAATAAGCAGTATACAAAAGCTCTGCTTGCGACTCTGCTCGCTGCGGCGGCACTCGCATTTGGGTTGATGAGCGCCTCTGCATCGGAGTCTCATCAGTCACACGACGATGATGGTTTCGATAGTGAAAAGCACGGTCAGGAAGTACACGGTCAGGAAGT
>NZ_CBFIHX010000124.1:0-10126 GCF_965662505.1 Pseudomaricurvus sp.
GATCGTAGAACAAGGCATTAACTTCGATGAAGAGATGGCGATCGTGGGAGTGCGTGATCGCGATGGTAACAAGTTCTTTTATCCTCTGACGCTGACTTTGCAGCTCAATGGCGTGTTGACGGCGTCTGTGGCTCCCTTGGCGCGTTTGGCGGCGCTTCAGCCTAAAGCTGAGGCGATGCTGGGCAAGTTACTGGAGGGTCTGGACTATGTGGGTGTCATGGCCATGGAGTGTTTCCGTGTGGGTGACGAGCTGATTGTAAACGAGTTGGCGCCCCGGGTGCATAATACTGCTCACTGGACCCAGGCAGGGGCCAGTGTCAGCCAGTTTGAAAGCCATGTTCGCGCGGTTGCCGGCATTCCCCTGGCGAAGCCTCAAGTCAAAGGTCTGAATGTGATGATCAATCTGCTGGGCACGCCGCGTGATGAGCGTTGGTGGGCGATTTCCGGAGCCGAGCCCTACTGGTATGGCAAGGAAGTTCGCGAAGGTCGTAAGGTTGGTCACATCACCTTTACTCACAGTGGTGACAAAACCCTGATTCAGGGGCTGGATGAGCTGAAGGCGTTGCTGCCTGAGCGTTACAACGAAGTAATCGATTGGGTTGAGCGGGCTGTGGGCGGCGCTTAATTTCTGCTATCTTGAGTGCAGGTTTCAGAGGTGATTCGATGAATCTGCACGAAAATCAAAAACAGCGTCTTATTGAGGTGGTTCAGTCTCTGCTTCCCCATTATCAGGCTTTGTATGTCTTCGGTAGTGCCGCCAGCGGGGGGATGCAGGCTTCCAGCGATGTGGATCTGGCGATACTGATGCCCGGCCGTTTGTCCGGAAAGGAGTTGTTGGAGCTGACTGGTGAGTTATCAGCGGTGCTGGGGCGAGCTGTGGATTTGCTTGATATGCGAGCCAGTGATGACGTTATCAATATGCAGGTCATTACGCAGGGGGTGTGCTTGAGTGCGCCGGACCACTTCCAGGCTGAGCTGTTTGCGACTCACCGTTTTTCGGACTATGTGCGCCTGAATGAGCAGCGGGCCGGTATTCTGGCTGATATCAAAGCTCGAGGAAGTGTGTATGGATGATGTGTTGCTGAATAAAGCGGCAGTTATTGAGCGTGCTCTCAAGCGTGTTGACAGTCAATATCTGGGGTTTGAGGGGTCGCTGGATACGGACTTTGACCGGCAAGACATTATCGTTCTGAATCTTCAGCGCGCCTGTGAAGCGTCTATTGATTCCGCGATGCATATAGTTCGGGTGCGCAAATTGGGGTTGCCCAAGGATAAGGCCAATGCGTTTCATCTGTTGTTTGAAGCCGGCCTGGTGGAAAAAGCGCTGAGCCAGAGTCTCATGAAAATGGTGGGGTTTCGCAATGTGATTGTGCACGCCTATACCGATATTGAGATGGAGGCGTTGCGCAGAGTCTTAAGTTATGGCGTTAACGATCTTCGAGCCTGGGCCCGACTCTTGATTTCGCTGGCTTGATTGCACTGGCCTGAAGTGATTCCCTTCTCTATAATCCCCTCCTCACAAAAAACTCATTCATGTGGGCTTACGTAGGGCTCACCACTGAAACTAGGATATATCATGCCTGTAATTACCCTTCCTGATGGCTCGCAACGCGAGTTTGATCAACCCGTTTCTGTTCTTGATGTTGCCGCTGATATCGGTCCTGGTCTGGCAAAAGCCACCATTGCCGGCAAGGTGAATGGCGAGCGTGTGGATGCACACGATGTGATTTCTACCGACTCCGAGCTGACAATTTTCACTGCCCGAGATGAAGATGGTCTGGAAATTATCCGTCACTCTTGTGCGCACTTGTTGGGTCACGCCATCAAGCAGTTGTGGCCAGACGTTAAAATGGCCATTGGTCCCACCATCGAACACGGTTTTTATTACGATGTGGAGCTGGATCATAAGCTGACGGAAGAGGACATGGCTGCGTTAGAAAAACGCATGCTGGAGCTGGCAAAAACCGATTACGCCGTTGTTAAGAAAAACGTCAGCTGGCAGGAGGCGCGGGATATTTTTGAGTCCCGTGGCGAGACCTATAAGCTGGAAATTCTGGATCGTGATATTCCGCAGTCAGCGACTCCCGGTCTGTATCACCACGAAGAATACATCGATATGTGTCGCGGCCCTCATGTGCCGAATATGAAGTTCTGTCATCACTTCAAACTGATGAATATCAATGGTGCCTATTGGCGTGGCGATTCTGATAATCAGATGTTGCAGCGCATCTACGGTGTGGCATTTGCTGATAAGAAGCAGTTGAAAGCTCACCTGAAGTTTTTGGAAGAGGCGGTTAAGCGCGATCACCGCAAGCTGGGTAAGAAGTTCAACCTGTTTCATTTGCAGGAAGAGGCGCCGGGCATGGTGTTCTGGCACCCGAAAGGTTGGTCCATTTACACCGCTATTGAAGAGTACATGCGCAAAGTGCAGCGCAATAACGGCTACCAGGAAATCAAAACCCCGCAGGTCGTCGATCGCACGTTGTGGGAGCGTTCCGGCCATTGGGATAAGTTCCGCGACAGCATGTTTACAGTCGAGTCGGAATCCCGCGATTACGCAGTTAAACCCATGAACTGCCCGTGTCACATTCAGGTGTTTAATCAAGGGCTGAAGAGTTACCGTGATCTGCCGTTGCGTCTCGCCGAGTTTGGTTCCTGTCACCGCAATGAGGCGTCGGGGACTCTGCAGGGCATTATGCGCGTCCGCGGCTTTACTCAGGATGACGCGCATATCTTCTGTGCGGAAGAGGCGATTCAGGATGAGGTGTCCACCTTTACCGATCTGCTGAACAGCGTTTACGCGGATTTTGGCTTCGAAGACATTATCATTCGTATCTCCACTCGTCCGGAGCAGCGTGTTGGCAGTGACGAGGTGTGGGATAAGGCTGAAAAGGCGTTGATGGATGCCATGGATGCCAAAGGTAATGACTGGGAGTTGTTGCCTGGCGAAGGGGCTTTCTACGGTCCCAAGATTGAGTTCTCGCTGAAGGATTGTCTGGGGCGGGTGTGGCAGTGCGGCACCATTCAGGTGGATTTCTCCATGCCGGGTCGTCTGGATGCGCAATATGTGGCAGAAGACGGTTCACGCAAGACGCCGGTGATGTTGCACCGCGCGATTCTGGGCTCATTTGAGCGTTTTATCGGGATTCTGATCGAGAACTACGAGGGGGCTTTCCCTGCGTGGCTGGCTCCTGAGCAGGCCGTGATTATGAATATTACGGACAATCAGGCCGAATATGTGCAAAAAGTGGAAGAAACCTTGATAAACAAGGGCTTCCGAGCCATTTCAGACTTGAGAAATGAGAAGATCGGCTTTAAAATCCGCGAGCACACAATTCAGAAGATCCCTTATTTGCTCACAGTGGGTGATAAAGAGGTCGAGACAGGGTCCGTCAGCGTACGTACACGCTCTGGCGAAGATCTGGGTTCGATGAGTCTTGAGGCATTTGCCGATTATTTGGCCGCTGACGTAGAACGTCGCGGCCGCTCGTCGTTGTAGGCTGCATAAGCAGTCAAATTTTAGGAGATTACTACTATCAAACGAGAAAATTCCAAAGGACGTTCCAAAAAAGCACCGATTAACGATCAGATTGAGGCGCAACAAGTTCGCCTGATCGGTGCAGACGGTGAGCAGGCAGGCATCGTTTCCTTGGAAGAGGCGCTGGCAAGCGCCCAGAGTGCAGGGCTGGATCTGGTACAGATGGCGGGCGATGTCGAGCCAGTTGTTTGTAAGGTTATGGATTACGGCAAGCATTTGTTTGATATTAAGAAGACCAAAGCCGCTGCCAAGAAGAAGCAAAAGCAGCAGCAAATCAAAGAAATGAAATTTCGTCCCGGTACCGACATTGGCGATTACAAGATTAAATTACGTAATCTGACTCGCTTTTTGGAGGACGGGGATAAGATCAAGGTATCCTTGCGGTACCGTGGTCGTGAAATGGCCCACCAGGAACTCGGTATGGAGATGATGAAACGCATCGAAACCGATCTGGCGGAGCTGGGTGTCGTTGAGCAGTATCCGAAGATGGAAGGTCGTCAGCTGCTTATGGTAATGGCACCCAAAAAGAGAAAGTGATCGGGCTTTTAGCTGCCTGGATGACTTTAAATGGCGCTTTAACAGAAAGGTGCTCGTTACAGACACGTCAGTGTTAGTAAATGGGTGCCGCCTCTGAGCAAGTGTTTTTGTTCAACTTAAAAAATCGAGAGAATTCTCATGCCAAAAGCTAAAGTACACAGTGGCGCTGCGAAGCGCTTCAAAAAGACCGGTTCTGGTTATAAGCACAAGCACGCTTTCAAGAGCCACATCCTCACTAAAATGACCACCAAGCGTAAGCGTCAGCTGCGCGGCACCAGCACCTTGAACGCTGCTGATGTACCGGCGGTCGATCGTATGCTTCGCGCCAAGTAATTGGCCTGACTAACATTTAGAGAGGATTAATCATGGCTCGTGTAAAACGTGGTGTAGAGGCGCGTCGTCGTCACAAGAAAATCTTAAAGCAGGCTAAAGGCTACTACGGTGCTCGTTCGCGCGTATTCCGTGTTGCTAAACAGGCTGTTATCAAAGCTGGTCAATACGCTTACCGCGACCGTCGTGTTCGCAAGCGTAATTTCCGCGCTTTGTGGATCACTCGTATCAATGCTCAGTCACGCGTAGAAGGCATGACTTACAGCCGCTTGATCGCTGGTCTGAAGAAAGCAAACATCGAACTGGATCGTCGTGTTCTGGCCGACCTGGCTGTTCACGATAAGGTTGCATTTGCAGCTGTTGTTGCTCAGGCAAAAGCAGCTCTGGCCTAATCGGCTAAACCTTATTCAGTGCGAATGAGAAAGGGGAGGGGCTGTTTGTTCAGCTCCTCCCTTTTTGCTTTTCAGGACGTTTATTCAGTTTTGTCAGGAAGTTTATTCAGTGTGACCGTTTTCGTCGGCCACACTCAGTAAGCTTCTTAATCCAAACAATATATTCTACTTAATAACTAAGCCCTCACTATTGGGAGACCCGAATGGAAAATCTGGCAGCGCTGACAGAAGAAGCGCTCAAGCTGGTGGCAGATGCGCAGGATCTGGCCGCATTGGATCATGTACGAGTTGAGTACCTTGGTAAAAAAGGTCAGATTACCGCTCTGCTGAAAAGTCTGGGGAAACTGTCTGCCGAAGAGCGTCCGGCAGCAGGCGCCAAAATTAATGAAGCCAAGCAAGTGGTGCAGGATAAGCTGGTCGAGCGTAAGCAGGCGATGGAGCAGGCAGTCATTGATGCCAAGCTGGCGGATGAGACCATTGATGTCACTCTGCCTGGTCGCGGCCAGACCAACGGTGGTTTGCATCCGGTGACTCGTACGCTACAGCGTATTCAGGATATTTTTGCCTCTGTGGGCTATGCGGTCGAAGTAGGACCGGAAATCGAAGATGATTATCACAACTTCGAAGCTCTAAATATTCCTGGGCACCATCCAGCGCGTGCAATGCACGATACCTTCTATGTGAATAGCGATCAGGTGAAGAGTGAGGGCGAGGCTGCGTCGGACGCAAAATACGTTTTGCGCACACACACCTCACCGGTACAGGTGCGCACCATGGAAAACCAGGAGCCGCCGATTCGAATTATCTGTCCTGGCCGCGTTTACCGCTGTGATTCAGATTTGACGCACACGCCTATGTTCCATCAGGTAGAAGGTCTGGTGGTGGATAAAAACATTAGCTTTGCCGATCTGAAAGGGACTGTGGATCAATTCCTGAAAGCGTTCTTTGAGGCGGATGTGCCGGTACGTTTTCGTCCGTCGTATTTCCCGTTTACCGAGCCTTCTGCCGAGGTGGATATTCAGTGCACCAACTGCGGCGGCAAGGGGTGTCGTGTTTGTAGTCACACTGGCTGGTTGGAAATCATGGGCTGCGGCATGGTGCATCCGAACGTATTTAAAGCCAGTGGTGTGGATACCGAAACCTATACTGGCTTTGCCTTTGGTATGGGTGTCGAGCGTCTGGCCATGTTGCGCTATGGCGTGAATGATTTGCGTATGTTCTTTGAGAATGACCTGAAATTTCTGGGGCAGTTCTAACCTGGTTTTTAGTTAGGAAAGGACAGGCGGCATTAGTCGTTGAATGATTGAACAGGTCGAGACGGTTACCTCCCTGTTTAAGCAATCAAATTATCGGATAAGCAAAAGATTATGAAATTAAGCGAAAATTGGTTACGCGAATGGGTCAATCCCAACCTCACAACCGCCGACTTGGTAGAGCAAATCACTATGGCGGGTCTGGAAGTCGACGCCGTTGAACCGGTTGCCGGGGAGTTTTCTGGCGTGGTTGTCGGTGAAATTATTGAAGCGGAGCAGCACCCGGACGCGGATAAGCTGCGCGTCTGTAAAGTGGCGGGTAATGGCGATGAAATTTGCCAGGTAGTGTGTGGCGCACCGAACGCTCGTCCTGGAATCAAGATCCCGTTTGCGGTGGTCGGGGCCGCTTTGCCTCCAGGGGAAGATGGCAAGCCATTTAAAATCAAAAAGGCCAAGCTGCGTGGTGTTGAGTCCTTCGGTATGCTCTGTGCTCAGGTCGAGCTGCAGTTGGGTGAAGACGGCGACGGTATTTGGGAGCTGGCAGAAGATGCTCCAGTGGGTGCCGATCTGCGTGAATACCTCAAGTTGAACGATCAGTGTCTCGAAGTGGATCTGACCCCAAACCGCAGCGATTGTTTGTCAGTGAAAGGCATCGCTCGTGATGTAGCGGTTTTGAACCGTCTGGAGCTGAGAGAACCCAAGATTACTCCTGTTGCTGCGACCATTGATGATGTTCTGAAAGTTTCACTCAACGCAGGTGAGGCCTGTTCTCGCTATGTGGGCCGTGTGATCCGTGGTGTGGACGTCAGTCAAAGCAGCCCATTGTGGATGCAGGAAAAACTGCGTCGTGCGGGAATCCGCTCCATAGATGCGATTGTTGATGTCACCAACTACGTTCTGCTTGAGTTGGGTCAGCCCATGCACGCCTTTGATTTGAATACCCTCAAAGGTGGTATCCAGGCGCGAATGGCAGATGATGGTGAAAAGCTGACGCTGCTGGATGGTCAGGAAGTTGAATTGAAAGCTGACACTTTGGTGATCGCCGATGATGAAAATGCCGTGGCTATGGCTGGCATTATGGGCGGTGAAGCCTCCTCTGTGACTTCAGAGACCAAAGATATCTTTTTGGAAAGCGCTTTCTTCTTCCCGGTTGCCATTGCAGGGCGTGCCCGTAATTACGGGCTGCATACAGACTCATCCCATCGCTTCGAGCGCGGTGTTGATTACAAGCTGCAGGCCGTTGCCATAGAGCGCGCTACTCAATTGCTGCTGGATATTGTGGGTGGCGAAGCCGGTCCGGTGACCGAAGTGGAAAACGAATATGCCCCGAAAGATCGCGAAGTCAGCTTGCGCCGCTCGCGTATTCTCTCCGGGCTGGGCTTCAGCATGGATGATGATGAGGTCGTCGATATCCTCACCCGTCTGGGGCTGGAGATGTCTGTTAAAGCGGACAGTGGCTGGCGTTTCAAGGTGCCCAGTTACCGTTTTGATATCGACATTGAAGAAGACTTGCTGGAAGAATTGGCGCGTGTTTATGGTTACAACCGTTTGCCCACCAAGAGCCTGAGTGCTGATTTGAGCATTCCAATGCAGTACGAAGCGCGTATCGGTTTGAGTGCTGTGCGCAGTCAGCTGGTGGCGCGAGGTTATCAGGAAGCTATTACCTACAGTTTTGTAGAACCTAAATTACTGAAGCATTTTGACCCGGATGCCGAGCCGGTTGAACTGCAAAACCCAATCAGCGCTGATATGGCGGTGATGCGCACCACGCTCTGGCCTGGTCTGGTGAGTTCACTGCAATACAACCTGAATCGTCAGCAGGATCGTGTGCGTCTGTTTGAGACCGGTCAGCGCTTCGTCGCCGAGGGCAAAGGCTTTGCCAATCTGAAGCAGGAGCCGATGCTGGCGGGGCTGATCTATGGTCCTCGTCAGGATGAAAGCTGGACCGGTAAATCCGACAATGTCGACTTTTACGACATAAAAGGTGACTTGGAGTCTGTCTTGGAGTTGCTGGCTGACGATGCCAGCTTCAGTTTCGAGCCTGCAAAGCACCCTGCGTTACACCCGGGCCAATCTGCAGCAATACTGCGTAATGGTGAGCAGGTAGGTTTGTTGGGCGCCATGCACCCGCAATTGCAGAAAACTCTGGGGTTGTCGCATTCGGTTTACTTGTTTGAAATCACACAGGCGTCTGTGGCCGAAGCGAAGTTGCCGAGCTTCCAGCCGCTGTCGAAGTTTCCGGAAGTTCGCCGGGATATCGCCGTCATTGTGGATCAGACTGAAGCCGTCAGTGAGCTGCAGAAAACCATCGAAAAAGGCGCTGGGGACTACCTCACAGAGTTAAAGGTCTTTGACGTGTATGTGGGCAAAGGCATTGATCCACATAGAAAAAGTGTTGCTCTGGGCTTGACGTTTCAGCATCCATCGCGCACTCTTACTGAGGATGAGATTAATGCCTCCATGGATGTGGTTGTTCGCTCCCTGGAGGAGACGTTTAACGCTTCCCTGAGGTAAAGGGGCACAAAGAGGCCATTCGCGATGTCAGCGTTGACCAAAGCGGATTTAGCTGAAATGCTCTACGAGGAACTGGGTTTCAACAAGCGTGAAGCCAAGGAGCTGGTAGAGCTGTTCTTTGAGGAAATCCGTACGGCTCTGGAAACCAATGAGCATGTGAAGTTATCCGGTTTTGGTAACTTTGATTTACGTGACAAAACCTCCCGTCCCGGACGCAATCCAAAAACCGGCGAAGAGATCCCGATCTCGGCTCGCCGGGTTGTCACTTTCCGCCCAGGGCAAAAACTGAAGGCTCGAGTAGAGAATTATGCTGGAACCAACCAATAACGACGAACTGCCGGTCATTCCGGGAAAACGCTATTTCACCATCGGTGAAGTCAGCGATCTCTGTGCGGTCAAACCGCACGTTTTGCGTTATTGGGAGCAGGAATTTCCTCAGCTGGCGCCGGTTAAGCGTCGCGGCAACCGCCGTTATTATCAGCGTCAGGACGTTCTGACGATTCGCCAGATTCGGGCGTTGCTCTACGATCAGGGGTTCACCATTGGTGGTGCCCGCCAACAAATGAGCGGCGATAATGCACAGCAGGATGCCACTCAGTTTTCCCAGTTGGTCAGCCAAATGATCAGTGAACTGGAAGAAGTTTTAGTGGTTCTCAATCGCCCCTAACGCCCTACAAATCGCTTGCATTTCCCATTTGATCGGGTATGATTTCAGCCCTCTTAGCCCCAGAGCTATCTTTAGGTAAATCAATAGGTTAGATCGTTACTGCTGAGAAGCGATAGTGATCCTAAGCTAGCTCAAACTCGGTGTTCAGTGACCTGTCTTTACTGAAAACCAATCTCGGGATATAGCGCAGTCTGGTAGCGCACCGTGCTGGGGGCGCGGTGGTCGCAGGTTCGAATCCTGCTATCCCGACCACATTTCTGGCCTCTTCAAAGAGGTTGATAAAAAACCACCTTCGGGTGGTTTTTTCGTTTATACCATCTGAGTTTCCAGCGGCAATACGTGTTTTCCAAGGAGGGGAGTTCGAGCCCCGCGGGATTATAGGGTTGCGGTTCAAGGTGGGCTAAAAGTGTATATCACTCTTAAATACGCTTGATCATTTACTTTTTATCAATACCTTCGCTAGACTGGTTTGGCACATATTTCATTTGTTGCTGATTTTGCCGCGTGGGAGCCCCTATCCGCTACCTTGGGTTGCGGTTCCACAGGTTGAATACGTATGCCCTGTCTTAGGGCTGGAACAGTGTTTTCATCTGAACAAGGATTGATCATGAGTGAATCAGCGCCAAATCGGTGGCCATCAGCGACACTTGGAGCAGTTGCCAGTCTATTACTAGCGGGTATCCTGATGATTGTAGGTCTGGAGCTGGTTCGTCAGTCTCAGTCTCAGCAAAGTGAAGCGCTTCTATTGACACTGGATCAGGTTGTTAAGGAGACGGAAAATTCGTTAAGACGGCTCAACGAAGAAGGCTTGAAGACTTGTTCTGATGAAAACCTGATTCTGATGAGAAGAACGCTGTTTCAAGGGAGTTTCATAAAGGATATTGGTTTCTTTCAG
>NZ_CBFIHX010000125.1:0-10111 GCF_965662505.1 Pseudomaricurvus sp.
CATTGTTACGCAATTCGGATACGGCGCTCTACCATGCTAAAAACATAAGCCATGCTAAAGCTGCAGGCCACGCTAAAAACGTCAGTGGACGGCGTTACCAATTCTACAACAAAGCCATGAATGCCAGAGCGGAAGCTCGCGCTCAGTTAGAACGGGAATTTCGGCAGGCTTTGAAGTTGCAATCGAAAGAGCCTCAGTTCGAGTTGGTGTACCAGCCGATACTCGGTGCAGAAGATGGCACTACACATGCAGTGGAAGCTCTGGTGCGTTGGCAGCATCCAGAGCGAGGCATGTTGTTGCCTCAGGACTTTCTGCACATTGCCGAGAGCACCGGGTTGATAAGAGGGTTGGGCGACTGGGTTTTACGGCAGGCTTGCAGTCAATGGTTGTTGTGGCGAGATCAGGGCGTGCCTGTCGGGCGGGTTGCGGTCAATGTGTCCAGAGAACAGTTCGAAGGTGGACACCTGCTGTGTTCCCTGCGAGATATTGTGCAGGCCTATGCTATCCCTGCCGGAGTGCTGGAGCTTGAGTTAACTGAAGAAACCCTAGCGTGTCACCGGCTGCGAATTTCAGAAGCGCTGGAGGAAATCCGTCGTTTAGGCGTGAGTGTTTCACTGGATGATTTTGGCACTGGTTATTCATCCGTGCAGCAGATGAAACGCCTGCCGGTGGACAATCTGAAGGTCTCCCGAAGTTTTATGGAAGCACTGCCGGCCAACGAGGATCGGTGCGCGGTTAGGGCGATAGTCGCGCTGGCGAAAAATTTGGGTTTCAAGGTGATTGCCGAAGGTATCGAGACACCCATGCAGTTGGAGTTTGTTCAGCAGTTGGAGTGTGATGAAGTACAGGGGTATTTGTTGAGCAGGCCTGTGTCGGCGCGGGATATGATGGGGGTCGCAAATACGCTGGATTAAGGCGCTCTCATTTGTCCCTGGGCGCCTGATCACGGAGTGTTCTCAATATTCGCCCAAACTATGTTATAATACGACACTGTTGATTAGATGGATGTCTCAGGACAGAGGTGAACGGCGCCATGTGGGTCGGAACCGGGATGCGTGATACGCAGTCTGCTTTTGCAGTTTTTTGCAATAATATAGCCCATCTGATGCGCAATATAGTCCATCTGGTACGCAATATCGTCAATTGGCACTGCGCCGCCGACAGCCTATTGTGCTCCGGATAATGTTCGATCAACACACGTCATGATGAGCTATTAGGCCGATTACAGTCTGATTGCCCAATAGCGCGTTATGAGCGATAGCTTACAGATTGAGAGGAATACTCATGGCCCTTGAAAAGCCAATTGCCGATACTGATGAAGCCCGCAATATTGCGGCCATGGTTGCCAGAGCCCGCGCGGCTCAAGCTCAAATTGAACACTATACCCAGGAGCAGATCGACGAGCTGATCACTGCCATGGTATGGGCTAACTGTCAGCCAGGTGTTGCCGAGAAGATCGCCCAACACACTGTGGACGAAAGCCAGCTGGGTGACTACAACGGTAAATTCACCAAGATTTCAGTAAAAACCCGTGCGGCTTTGCTGGATATTATTGATGACAAGTCTGTCGGTGTGATCGAAGAAGACAAAGAGCGCAATATCATCAAGATCGCCAAGCCGGTTGGCGTCATCGGTGCTTTGTCTCCGTCCACCAACCCGGAAGCCACGCCGGTCATTAAAGCGATTAACGCCGTTAAAGGCCGCAACGCGATTATTATTGCGCCGCACCCACGCGCCAAGATCACCAATAAGATGATCGTGGACAACATGCGTGCGGCCATTGAGAAGCTGGGCGCGCCAGCGGATCTGGTTCAGGCCATTGAGCTGCCTTCTCTGGATGGCACCAACGAGCTGATGAAACAGTGTGACCTGATTCTGGCCACCGGTGGTCCGGGTATGGTTCATTCCGCCTACTCTTCCGGTACTCCTGCACTGGGTGTAGGTGCGGGTAATGCCTGTATTACTGTGGACGAGACCGCTGATCTGGATTTCGCCGCTGAGAAAATTCGTCTGTCCAAGACCTTCGATCTGGCGGCCAGCTGTTCTTCCGACAACACCGTGATTGCGGTTGAGTCCATTTACGACGAGCTGTTAGCAAAATTGATCGACAAAGGCGGTTACCTGGCACAAGCCGGCGATTACGAAAAAATCGCAGCGGTACTGTGGGAAGATGGACACCTGAATGCCAAGGCTGTTGTTAAGCCTGCGCCGGTGTTGTGTGAAATGGCGGGTATCGAGATTCCTTCCGATCGCACTTTCATCATCATGCCAGAAACCGGTTTCGGTCCTGAGCACCCGTATTCCGGTGAGAAGTTGTCCGTGATCATGGCGTTCTACAAAGTGAAGAACGTGGATGAAGCTGTTGAGCTGACCAACAATATTCAGGCGTATCAGGGTATGGGTCACTCCTGCGGTATCTACTCCACCAGTGACGAGAACGTTCTCAAACTGGCTTCAGGCACCAAAACTTCACGTGTGATGGTCAACCAGCCTCAGTCACCGTCCAACTCCGGTAACCTGTGGAACGGTATGCGTCAGACCTTCTCTCTGGGTTGTGGTACCTGGGGCGGCAACAGCACCAACGAAAATATCTACTGGAAGCATCTGGTCAATGTGACCTGGGTGTCCAAGCCTTTGGCGACGCCAAAAGTGATTCCTTCGGATGAAGAACTGTTTGGTGCGGTGATGGATAAGCTCAAGTAAGCGAATCCAGCTCACCTGGTTTGTAACGGCCTGGTTAGTAAAGACCAGGCTAGTAACGACCAAGCTAATAAAAAGCCCGTATTTCCAAAAGAAATACGGGCTTTTTTGTGTCTGCAGTAGGCTTTTGGCTATCTACAGAGGCTGGCCAGGGCTAGCGGATTAAGACCATTTACGCATGCGTATCAGCTGAAACACCACAATCGCAGCAAAGATCAACGCGCACCCAGCCCACTGATTCAATTGCATCACCTCATTCAAAACCACAACCCCCAGTAGAGTAGTCCACACCGGTTCCAATACCAGAATCATGCCGGCATTGGTGGCGGTGGTGAATTTCATGGCGTAAATCTGTAGAGAAAAACGCACCAATGACGTCAGTAGAGCGCAGACTAAAATCCAGCCCCAGGCGTGCAGCCCCCAGTCAAACGTCAGCGTTTCCCGATGATACAGCGCCGCAATAATCGCCACCGTGCAGCCAATGATACCCACCGTGGTGAGCTGAATGGCGGTCAGCGGTATCGCAGGAATGTTGGCCACGTGGCGCGAGGTCATCACAAATTGCAGGGCGAAGATCACGGCAGCGGTTAATAAGTAAATGTGAGACTTTTCCAGCTGAATGTCGTCCCCCAGGGTCAGCAGCCCCAGGCCGCCGACGGCCATGGCCAGGGGCAGTAACACCTGCTTCGAGATCCGGTCGCCGTAAACAATGCGGCCGACCACCGGGATTAAAATGACTACCAGGCTCATAATGAATGAGGCTTCCCCCACCTGCTCGCTGTGCAGCAGGCCCTGTACCCACAACAACAGGGCGACGCCGAACAGCAGTCCCGTTTTGATGGAGATGATCCACTGTTCACGAGTCAAGGTCCGCAGTGATCGGTTCACGATCAGCCCCAGTACAACTCCCGCAATTAACGAGCGCAGTCCGATAAACCAGAATGACGGGACGTATTCCAGTGCGGCTTTCGAAAACAACCAGCCAACGGCAGCGATCAGGGTCACCAGAATCAGAATTCCGTCCCCTTTGAGTCTGTTGGGTGTTGGGCTGCTGGAGATAAGTTTGTCGGACATGGGATCCTTAAGTTGACCCCCATTTTCAGGGTGTTGGAGGTGGTGTGCGTGAGGGCGGCTATTATAGGTCTTAAGCTGGTGGAAGTTATAGGGGTGACAAGCCATAGAGGGTTTATAGCGATAGAAGTGTCATCTGCATGACAGTCTTCTGGCAGCTAATTCGCTCTAATGGTGCCGGATATCATAATTGGCTGTATATAGAATAGGCTGTATAGAGCGCTGGCTGAAATCAATAACAACAAAGGTCAATAACAACAAAGGTGGCGAAATGGAGCATGTCGTATTTGGTGCAGGTCTGGTGGGAGGCTTTCTTGGCGCAGCCCTGATGGCTTCAGATCAGTCCGTGGGCTGGGTGGTGCGAGAGGCAACTCGGCAAAAATTGCAACATGGACTGAAAATTACGGATTACCATGACTGCGAGGCTTCGGTGACCGACTTGCAGTTTGTGGTGCCGAACCCAGAGGGACATTTTGATGTGCCGCCTCCGCATTATCTGTGGTTGACGGTTAAATGTACGGCGCTTGAGGCGGCCCTGAACGAGATCGGGTCATTGGTCGGGGCCGAGACCGTCATCATCTGTTTGCAAAATGGCCTCGGTGCCGAAGATCGTGTGCAACAGGCTTTTCCGGATCACACTGTGATTCGCGGCGTGATGGCGGCCAATGTGGCTGAGTTAAAACCCGGTCACCTGCATCGAGGCACTCAGGGCGGCATTATGCTCCCCAGAGTGCCGGAAACCGAGGCTTTGGTGTCTGCGTTCCAGCAACCCGTCTTACCCCTGCGCCTGCTGGATGACCTCACGGGGCTGCTGTGGGCCAAGCTGCAACTGAACCTGAATAACCCCATCAACGCCCTGGCGGATATTCCGCTTAAGCAGGAACTGGATCAGCGAGACTACCGTCGTGTGCTGGCTGCGGCGATGGAGGAGCTGCTTCAGGTGGCCAAAGCCAAAGGTATCGAGTTGCCGCAGCTGGGGCCGCAGCCCCCGCAGCGCACGCCTAAATTATTGAAACTGCCGAACTGGATATACCGCCGTGCCGGCCACAAGGTGGACGCCAAAGCCCGTTCTTCCATGTGGCAGGACTTGAAAGACGGCCGCCAGACAGAAATCGATTTTCTCAACGGCGCTGTAGCCCGTCTGGGAAATGAGTTGGGGGTGAGTTGTCCGGTGAACCGGGCGCTGACGCAACTGATTCACGAGGTTGAAGCGGGTAAGCGATCACGGGGAATTGGCGCCAGAGAGTTGTGGAGTTTGGTTTCCTGACGTGGGCGAATTGATATAAATGGGCATGGAAGCCAATCACATCATCTGTTGTTGTGTCGCCGCAAACCCTATTATGTGAGCGCTTTCACAAATAGCCTAGGGATTGGCCGAGGCGTAGTAGATGAGCCAGCTTGAGTCGAAAGAGCCAGCTGGACCTGACGGAGACGGACGAGGGAAAAATATGACGGATAAAGATAGAGAGACTGCGGCAGGCAGAGCGGCGCCGGACATTGCCGGACGAGTCGAATCGTTTGACGGGGTAGAGATTTTTTATCAGTGGTGGGAGGGCAAACAGTCTCGTCCGCCCGTGGTTCTGTGTCATGGTTTCGTCGCTGACGCTAATGGCAACTGGGTGATGCCGGGTATCGTGCCGGGTCTTGTGGCACAGGGGCACAGCGTATTGACGATGGATGCCCGCGGCCACGGACAGTCCGATAAGCCCCATGACCCTGATAGCTATGGCGAAAGCAAGATGGCCAAGGATCTGAAGGCGCTACTGGATGAGTTGCAGATTTCTGAAATCGATCTGGTGGGTTATTCCATGGGGTCTGTGGTGTCTCTGATCTTTGCCAGTCAAAACCCCTGCGTGCGTCGTCTGGTGATTGGCGGTGTGGGTTCTGCGGTGGTGGAACTGGGTGGCGTGGACACGCGAGCGCTGTCCAATGGCTTGCTGGTTGAGGCTCTGTTAGAAGATGATCCTGCCAAAATCACCGATAAGGAAGCGGCGGGTTTTCGCGGCTTTGCCGATGCGTTAAAAGCCGACCGCAAAGCTTTGGCAGCGCAGGCGCAGTCCATGAATAATCAGCCCATTGCCCTGGGTAATATCCAATGCCCGACTCTGCTGTTGACCGGGGATAAAGATCCTTTGGCGCAGCGTCCGGAAGTCCTGCAGGATGCCATTGCCCGTTCAGAGTTATCGGTGGTTGATGGCGATCATTTGTCGATATTGGGCGATCCGAAATTCCAGTCAGCGTTGCTGAACTTTCTTCGAGACTGATTAGACTTTCGACCGCTCATGAAAAAGCCCCGCCGCACTTAGGATGATGTATCCATAATGCGGCGGGGCTTTTTTGTTTGAGCTTTAAGTCGGACTGGCTAACTTTGAGGCGGCTTAAAACCGCACGGCCGCACTCAAACGAATATCTCTGCCCGCTTCCTGAGAGCCGACAATGCCGGTCCAGCCGGGGTTGTGCTCAAAGTCTTCTACGCTGGCGTGACTCAGGTACTGTTTGTCGAACAGGTTCTTGACGGTCAGATTAACCGTCAGGCGGTCATCGCCAAACGGCAACCAGCGGGCGTAAAGATCATGGAGGCCGTAACCGGGCTTTTCGGTGGTGAGCGTTGAACCGCCGACATTCACCAGTTCGATATCGTCTATGCCCCGAACAAACTCGGCAGTCCAGCCGGCGAAGAAGCTTTCGGTAAACTGGTATTGCATGTCCAGCACCAGAGAATCACCGGTGGAGTTACCGGAGGAGCTGTACTGATAGCGGGTCACCGTCTCGCCATCCAGTTCACTGTCGGCGCTGTTGAGAGCTGCGGACAATGACAGTTTTTCCCAGTGGTAACTCATTTGTGCGTACACACCGGTGGTTTCGATATCGTCGTCCAGGTTTTCAGAGTATTTGGCCCAGGGAGTAGCGCCAGCAATAGGGTCCTCAATTTCGGATTGATACACACCCATGGCAAAGGTGAAGTTACCGGAGAAGTAGTCCAGACCCAGTTCGTAGTTTTGGGCTTTTTCGGCTTTCAGATCCGGATCGTTGCTGTAGGAGGACAACTTAAAGGAGTCTTTCACTTCTGCACCCCGCAAGGCGGTGGCATACCCGGCGCTGACACTCCAGCCAGGAGCGAACACATAGTTGGCACTGATGTTAGGGGAGAACCCGTCGGAGTCGATATTCTGACCGTTGACGTCTTCCAGTTGATAGTCATCGTAACGGACGCCCGCTGCGACAGTCAGATCGGGAGTAAACTGAATAACATCCTGTACATAGAAACCGTAGACTTGACCGTTTTCTTTGTGGGTATTTTCAAAACGGCTTTCGTCGTCGCGGTAATTCACTCCGTACACCAGCTTGTGATTGCCGATCAGGCTACGGTTCTCCAGCGTCGCGCCCACGGTGTCTACCTGGCCGCCGTAGTTGATGCCTGCGTATTCACGATCCTGTTCCAGCTGAGTGCTGTAGGCGTTCAGGTAGATATCGATCAGATCATTGCTGCTGGCGTCGAAGTTGTAGTTCAGCGTGATGGTTTCACGGGAGCCTTCGGTGGGCTCCGGAACGTTTTTGAAGTTGGCAATCAACTCTGGCTTGTAGAGGATGTCACCTTCCTCTTCCAGTCTCTCGAAGCTGAGAGACAGGTAGTGTTCTTCGCTCAGGTTTGCCACGGCTTTGGCGTAACCCACTTTGCGGCCGAAACCGGTGCCGAGGATCTCGTCACCTTCACCGTCTTCAAAATTGTCGAAGTCGGAGTCAATCATGCTGACCATACCGCTGAGTACGCCGCCGCTATCCGCACCAAACAAGGTGGCGCTGCCTTTGTAGCCTTCACCGTTGCTGAAATAGCTGGCTTTGATCAGTGAGCCGAAAGTCTCGCCGGGCTTTAGCAGATCGAGAGGATCTTTGGTGGTGAAACGCACGGAGCCTCCCAGCGCGCCAGGGCCTGCAGTCGCACTGCCGGCACCGGCTTCTACTTCAACCTGCTTCAACAATTCCGGTTCGATAGTAATGCGACCGGAGTGGTGGAAAATGGAGCCGGCCTGCTCAGCCCCATCCACCGAGATGTTCAGCATGTCTTCACCGACATTACGGACGTAGATTTTCTGCCCCATACCCACAGAGCCGCCCACGCTGATTTGTGGATCCATTTGGAAAACATCGTCGAGGCTGTTGGCCTGCATATTTTCCAGTTGCTCCAGTGTCACCAGATTGTCGAGACCGCTGGTGGCCTGACCGATTACCTGGATCATTTCCAGTTCGCGGTGTTTGTTGTTTTTGGGGGTGGTTTGTTCCGCGGATTCAGCGGCCAGAACGCCTGTGCTGACGCTGGCTGAGACCACGGCTATGGCAAGGGCGTGAGGTGTAAAACGTACGCGTTTAGCGGGAGAATTCATGATGATACTGCCTTCCTGGTTTTCTGAGTGCTCACTATTAAATAATAATGATTCTTGTTTGCGGGTAATTATCAATAATAGGCGTCAAAAGTGAAGCATATTTACAATTGTTACTTTTGCCGGGGTATCGGGGTTACAGGAAGGGAGGATGATTCAGGCAGTTCAACGATCCGAGGTTTTCGAGCCTCTCAAAGGAAGTGTGATGGTGATCTCCAGACCATAAGAGATAGCGGTTCCAGGTATGGTGTTCTGATGGTTGGCCGCCTTGCCGTTCTGAGCCACTATCGCGCCACCAGCGGCTTCAACCTGGCGCTTGGCCAGCGCCAGCCCAAGTCCAAAACCACCGCGTACTCGCTGTTGGTCTGCAGAGGCGGAATGCTCCGAATTCGAGGAGTTAGTACGGGACTTATCCAGCTGAAAAAACGGTTTGAAGATATCCGTCAGATAGGCGTCTGGAACGCCCGGACCCTGATCGCGCACTTGTATTTGGTAGTGATTACCCGAGGAGCGGAGGCTGAGTTCGACCCGCAAACCCGGTGGAGTGTGGCTGAGTGCGTTGCGGATAATGTTCTCCACCGCCTGCCCGAGGGCTCTTTGACTGCTGTTGTGCAAAGGGGCTTCTTTATGGAGGTATGCGTCGAGTTGGTGATTCGGAAACTCAAACCGGGCGTCGTCGCAGATGACTTCGAGTAACTC
The DNA here is from genome assembly GCF_965662505.1 of Pseudomaricurvus sp. Taxonomy (NCBI): domain Bacteria; kingdom Pseudomonadati; phylum Pseudomonadota; class Gammaproteobacteria; order Cellvibrionales; family Cellvibrionaceae; genus Pseudomaricurvus; species Pseudomaricurvus sp. Next base: position 8,850 of record NZ_CBFIHX010000125.1, read on the forward strand.
TGTCAGATCAAAATCGTCCTGTCGCAAGCGAGGGTTTTCATTGCTGAGCCAGGCCAAAGTGAGCGCATCTTCCACCAGACTGCGCATGGTGGAGGTTTCATGGCGCAGGCGAGCCACCGCCTGTTCCGGGTCAAAGCCCGCTTCCAGACCGTCTACCGCCATATCCATGCGCGCCAGTGGTGTGCGCAGTTCGTGAGACAGGTCAGACAGCATTTGTCGCTGGGTAGTGATGAGTTCGCTGGTGCGTTCGGCCATGTGGTCAAAGGTTGTCGCCAGTGCGGTCAGTTCGTCATCGCGGTTGCCGAGGTGATTGCTGGCGCGGACATCCAGCTGGCCCAGGCTGAATTGATGAGTGGCCTGTTCCAGTCGTTGCAATGGCGCCATGACATGGCGGTATATGACATAGGCCATCAGACACAAAATAAACAGCGGCAGCGCAATTTGCAGAATCAGAACCGTATAGGGGAGTAGGGCGCCGGGTCGCATGCGCTGCGGTAATTGCATGATAAAACGGGCTTCACCGGTACTGAAGGGAACTTCAATGGTGGGGTTGTTGGTAAAATAGAGGTGTATTTTCCAGCGTACATCACGCCCAAGATTGAAACGTTGAATATAACCCTGATCAATTTGGGTGCCGGCAAGGGGAGTCAGTTGTGGGACGACAATCGCAGCCCAGGTGGCTTCCCGTTCTTGCAGCTGGTTAATCCACGTGAGCAGTTGTTGTTCATCTTTCTGATTGTAGAGTCGTTCTGCTTCGGCGCCGTATTGCAGAATCTGTTGCTGGTATTGCGGTTCGATAAAGCTCATCTGATTTTCGGTATGGCGAGTCAGATTGTCCACAAACAGAAACAGCAGAACCGTGCCGACACCGATGATGGCCAGCAGTTTTAACAACAGCGGGTTGCGTGAGAACAGTTTGCGGAATAACGGTTTGCGCAAGGGAAGCGTTGGGTCTCGGCGGTTGGAAAGGGTAAGGGCGTCAGTCAAAGCGGTAGCCTTGGCCGTGTACAGTGGCGAGCCTTTCCGGATCCATTCCTGCCTCTACCAGTTTGCGTCGCACCCGACTGAGATGCATGTCCAGCCCCCGGTCATATCGGCTGTAGGCCTTTTCCATAACGGTTTGGTACAAATAGGGCTTACTCAGAATCTCATGACGGTTTTCAACCAATACCCACAGCAGACGGAATTGCAGCGGTGTGAAAGCCAGCCGCTGTTGGTTGTAAGTGACCTGTCGGGTGGTTCTGTCCAGATGCAATTGATTG